>JAEZPX010000062.1 GCA_023413275.1 Bacillota bacterium
GTTTAAAGGATAAGGGATTGATTCTTAAAATTTAGACATAAGATTTTTAATTTTATCACGGAATGCCTGACGATCTACATTTGTTACAATATAAGCATTATGCTCAAATTGTTTATCGCTATATAAATCTGTCACCGTTTTACCAAGGGTTATTTGACCTTTTGTTTCTACTCGGATACCCACATGATGGGTTTCAAATATACTGTCATCTACTGCGTATAGTACTGCCGCAGGGTCGTGTAAGGCCACGCCTTTATAACCCAGCTTTTGATAATGTTTCAGACCGCCCTGCATGACATCCCGAAAAATTTTTGCTTGAAAAGAACCTAAAGAGCCTATTTCTTCAATCTCTTCTGCAGTTAAATAAGCCTTTAAGGTTACATCTAGACCACACATATAAACCGGCACCCCACAGCAGAACAGCATATCTGCTGATTCTGGGTCAACGTAGATATTAAATTCAGCAGTGGGTGTCACATTGCCGCCAATTGCAGCACCACCCATAATAACGATGCGTTTAATCAGTTTAGGAAGTTCGCTATATTTAGACAAGGCAATACCAAGGTTTGTCATAGGGCCAACTGCGATGATAACCAATTCTCCATTGCACTCTTTTGCAATACGATAAATGGCATCCCATGCTTTCTCTTCTTCAATCTTTGTGTTTGTTACTTCAGCAGGATAGGAAACACCACCAAATCCATCGACTCCATGAATTTTCTCGGCAGTTACAGGCTCACGAAACATTGGTCTGTCAGCTCCCATATAAATGGGGATATCTTTGCCCATAGCATGTCTTACTTTCACAGCATTTGCCGTTGTTTTATCAACGCCAACATTACCAGCCACCGTTGTAATTGCACGAATATCCAATTCCTCTAAGCGGCTCGCCAACAATAACGCCGCTGTATCGTCAACACCTGGATCACAGTCGATAATTACTGGGAAACGATTCATTTTGCCACCTCCCCATATACACTGATTGCTTCTACCAACAGGTCAACAAAAGCTTGTCTGTTAATACCCATCAATACTTTAGCATTTGGAACTACACCTAAAACATGATCAAAGTCGGCCACCGTTGTGCCTTTACAGAAATCACCCGTGGTCTCAACCTCAACGTATAAATCTTTTGATTCCATAATTTCAGGTTTGATTAAGGCAGCCACTGCAACTGCATCATGGACAGGTGCACCTTCGTAACCCAAGGTTCTATGGAATTGATAAAAGAATTCCAACCATTCAGCAACAATGATGGCAACATGATTACCCAGGGCACGGATACGTTCAAAATCTTCGGGGAAAATCATTGCCTTTTCTGTTACATCCAAGCCTGCCATAATAATTGGTATTCCAGATTTGAATACTACATCAGCAGCTTCAGGATCTACCAATATATTAAATTCTGCCGCAGGTGTCCAATTTCCGTACTGCACACCGCCGCCCATCAGTGAAATCTGCTTAATATTTCCTTTCAACTCTGGGTGAGCCAACAATAGCGCTGCAACGTTTGTTAATGGGCCTGTAGGCACAATTGTAATAGGCTCATCACTCTCGTGAATAATCTTAGCCATCAGGGTAACTGCATCCATATCAACAACATCAAAATCAGGTTCAGGCAATTCTGGGCCATCTAAACCGGACTCACCATGAACCGTAGGTGCAATGATGGGTTCTGCAATCAAAGGTCTAACGCGGCCCTTTGCAGTCGGAACATGCAGGTTAATCAATGTACAAATGCGAAGGGCATTGTATGTTGTTTTTTCAATTGTCTGATTACCACAACAAGATGTAACAGCACGAATGTCGAGAACCGGACTAGCGTTTGCCAATACCCATGCAATGGCATCATCATGTCCTGGATCTCCGTCTAAAATAATAGGAATCCTCTTCATGTTATCCTCCTTATTTACTATACTTGAAAAGTTGACAAGGTATGTCCCCTGCCAACTTTCAGTAATATTATTATTTCGCCTTATCTCTAAAGCGCTTTACTCTTTTTAGTGTACTCAAAGCATAAATAACCAAACCGATAATCGTAACCGCATAGGGAATCGATGCCACGAGATATGAGGAGAATCCTTGCATACCCTCCATCTTACTGCCCAATGCGCTGGCAAAACCGAATAATAAGGATGCCAACATTGCACCAACAGGCTCACCTTGCCCCATTGCTTGGGCAGCCAAAGCAATGAAACCACGACCTGCTACAATACCAATGTTCCAGCTTTGAGAATAATACATAGACATATATGCGCCACCCAAGCCTGCTAACGCCCCGGAAATTGCCAACGCAATATACTGTGTTCTCAGCACACTAACACCAACACTATCTGCCGCATGAGAATTTTCACCTACAGCGCGAATTCTAAGTCCCATTGCTGTTTTATACAGTAAAATCCAAACAAGGAATACTAGAAGAAACGCAACATAAGTCAACACTGAATGTCCAGAAAAAATCTGCCCAATTACAGGGATATTCTTTAATATAGGAATATGAACCTTTGGTGTCAGCATATTTGGTGTTGTAAGACTTGCGGTATTTCCCTTTAAACCTGTAAAAAGGTAAAGTAAGAAAACCGTACCGCCACCACCTATTAAATTGACAGCAATACCCGATAAAATGATATCGGTTTTCAATTTCAGTGCGAATATAGCCATTATCATTGCCACAAGAACACCGATTGCTACAGCACCAAGAACTCCAATGAGCCAATTGTTTGACCAATAGGAAAATAGCACACCGAATAATGCGGAAATCATCATAATACCTTCCAGACCGATGTTTACCACACCGCCCTTTTCAGCGACAACTGCCGCCAAAGCAGCAAATAAAATCGGAGAAGTAATACGAATAATGGAATAGCCAAAGCTGGCAGAAAATACCATATTGATTAACTGTTCAAACATTATGCATTACCCCCTTCCTTTGCTGTTTCAAGTTGTTTTTTCTGCAATTCTTCTTTTGCGTCTTTTACAACAATCTTCTGACGTGTGCCAGAGAGGAAATGCTCTGCCGCAAAGAACAGGAAGATAACAGCCTGAATAATATCAATCATTTCAGCAGGAACCCCTGCGTAAATAGACATAAGTTCACATCCTCTATTCAAATAAGAGATAAAGAATGCCGCAAATGGAATCATTATGGGATTATTTTTAGCAAGGATTGCAACGGTAATACCAGTCCAGCCATATCCAGGTAAATCAAGCCACAAGAAGGTCTTATATCTACCCAACATTTCAATGGCACCACCCATACCGGAAAGCATACCACCAATCACCTGAGATAAAACAATGATACCGCCAACTTTCATTCCTGAATACTTGGAGAAGGATTCATTAATACCAATCATGCGGATGGAATATCCCCAACGTGTACGATGCATAAAATATGCGGCAATGATGGTTGCAATAATTGCTATTGCAAATCCCCATGATAATTCAGTGTTTGGTATCATTTTAGGAATTGTAGCAGTATCCAAAAAAGGATACGTCTGGGTAGCACCTTTGCTTCTATCTGCAAAAACATTATTCAAAAAATGTAATATGATAAACATGATAACGTAATTCATCATTAAGGAGCATACCATCTCACTGGCCTTTAGCTTCACCTTAATTACAGCGGGAATAATCATAACCAAACCGCCAATAATCGCTCCTGCCAATATTGCAACAAAAACATGAACACCAGCGCCCAAAGGAAGATAGATGCCGATAACAGCAGCTATAAAACCGCCAAGCATTACTGCACCTTCGCCTCCCAAGTTAAACTGATTGGCTGAGAACATAACGCAAACCGCCAAACCAGTAAATATAATTGGTGTCATACGAGCGAAAATTGTAAAAATTGATTTGGCATTTAGTGCACCATTACTAATAATGGGTTTGATTAACAGACATTCCAAAGCTTGTCCCGGATCATCCGCACAAATCAAAATTAAAATAAAAGCAACGAGAATCGCAATGGCAATTGCTACGAATCCACGGAAAAATTCAAACATATTTTGACGCTTATTTTCCATGTATAACTCCTCCTATCTCTTCAGCACTTTGTTGTTTTAAACCTAACATATATTCACCCATAATGGTGTCATTTAAAACAGCTGTATCTTCAAAATAAGCGGCGATTTTACCGTTATACATGATAATTAAGCTATCGGAAAGCTCCATTACTTCGTTTAAGTCGGCAGAAACCAAAAGAACGGCAGCACCCTCACGGCTTAGTTCAACTAATTTTTTGCGAATAAACTCTGTTGCACCAACATCAATTCCTCTGGTTGGCTGGTCTGCAATAATCAAAATAGGTTCGCTGGAAAATTCTCTGGCAACAACAACCTTCTGAATATTACCCCCGGAAAGCATACCAACCTGCTGTCTGCGAGACTTGCATAGGACTTTGTAATCTTTAATCAGCTTATCACTATCCTCATGCATGGCCTTCAAATTGAATAAGGGGCCGTTGTTATATTTTTTATCAGCAGCACGGTCGCTCATCAGGTTTTCTTCAATTGTACCGGTTCCTGCTATACCAAAGGTCATTCTGTCTTCAGGAATCAAAGAAACACCCATATCTCTGATTTCTCTTTGGGGGCGACCCAAAATATTTTTTCCATTTACAGTTGCTGCACCATCATCAGGAACATTTAAGTTAAAAAGCATATCAACCAATTCTCGCTGACCGTTGCCTTCAACACCAGCAATTCCTAATATTTCACCTTTTCTTACGTCAAAGGAGAGTTTATCAAGCATTTTTTTATTCCAATCATTGGTATATTCCAAATCACGCACGCTTAAAACAATATCTGTAGGCTGTGCCTGCTCTTTTTCAACCGTAAGCACTACATCACGACCAACCATCAAACGAGAGATTTCTTCTTTAGAAATTTCCGCTGTTTCATGTACGCCCATGGATTTGCCACTACGCATAATGGTAAGTCTATCAGTAATTTGTTTAATTTCGTTCAACTTATGAGAAATGAAGATCAAAGTATAGCCTTGTTCTTTTAAGTGCATCAATTCTTTGAATAATTCTTCTGTTTCCTGTGTTGTTAACACGGCGGTTGGTTCATCAAGAATAAGTATTTTTGCCCCACGAACCAATGCCTTTAGAATTTCAACCTTTTGCTTCATGCCAACAGGGATATCTCTCACCTTTGCATGAGGATCTACAAAAAGGTTATATTTTTTTGAAAATTCCTCTGTGATTTCAACGGCTTTTTTGTAATTGATAAATAACCTGTTTCCTTGCTTTGGTTCCATCCCTAAAACCATATTTTCGGCTACAGTTAAGCTTGGTACCAACATAAAATGTTGATGCACCATACCAATTCCTTTAGAAATTGCCACAGTTGGTGATGAAAGTGATACTTTTTCCCCATTAATGATAATTTCACCTTCCGTAGGCTGTTCCAAACCAAAAAGCATTTTCATTAACGTAGATTTACCGGCACCGTTCTCACCCATAAGCGCATGGATTTCTCCACGTCTTACACTAAAGTCAACCCCTTGATTTGCGGCAATCCCATTTGGATAAACTTTGGTGATCCCTTTCATTTGAACAACGAAATCGTTGTTGTCAGACATTGCGGTTCCCCTCCTCTTTTGCATTTCTTTAAATTAAGCAGAAAGTCCATTACCTTTTTTAACCATGTACCTTCAAAAAAACTCTTTATATCTGATTAAAAAGTTTTTTTCAAACTGCATGATATTTTACAACCTCATACAAACGTTGCCAAAATTAAACAATAAAAGTAAATTTAAGGAAGTATTTAATTTAAAGGTAAAAGGGGAGCATAAAAGCCCCCCTACATTTTACCAGCAATCAAACGTTTTGATAAAAATCATCAAGGTTTTACTGATTCTCTTAACTGCTGAACTTCGTTTGTCTCATTTCCAATTGCTGTAGGAACTACAACTTCACCCTTGGAAATAGCATCAATTGCAGCAGTTACTTTTTCTTTCACTGCAGCAGGTGTTTTGCTGTCATAGTTTTTATCTGTAACAACGCCAATGCCGCCTTCTTTCATGCCCAATAAAGTCTGCTGACCAAAATGCTCAACACCCTTATCCCATTCATCAAAGAACCAAACCAAAGAATTACCAATGTTCTTCAAACCAGATGTTAATGTGATTGCAGCCATTTCAGGAGAGAAAGTCAATTCCTGATCGGAGTCAACACCAATAAAGTAAGCTTTGCCTGTTTCCAAAGCTGCTTCAGCAGCGCCATTGCCGGAGTTACCAGCAACACCCCAGATGATGTCACATTTTTTATCGTTAATCATAGATTCCGCCAATTCTTTTGCCTTAGCGGGATCAACATAGCTATTTACATATCTTGTATCAATTTTAATATCAGGGTTGGAATTCTGTGCACCCAGAATAAAGCCATACAAGAAGTCATTAATAACAGGGCTGTCAACGCCACCTACAAAACCGATTACTGCATCTTCGTTAATACCTTCAACGCTTGTCTCTGTTGTCATTGCACCAGCGTAAACGCCAACCAAGTAGCCCAAGTCATTCTGAGCATAGCTCAAGTTTGCAACGTTAGGCAATGTGTAGGTTGTGGCATCATAAATGAGGTACTTTTGATCAGGGAACTGCTCAGCAACATTTTTCAGGTAATCTGGCATCTGGTATGTACCACAGATAATCAGATCATAATCACCGGAAGCAGAAACCTCTTCCAAATATCCCTGCCATTTTGCTTGATCTTCTGTTGTGCCACCCATCTCGATGGTTTTGAAATCAATTCTGCCATCGGCTTTCAATTTCTCCAGACCAGCTTGTGCGGAGTCAAAGAAGGATTTGTCGCCCAAAGTACCATTTACCAGGTTGCAAACCTTGTAAACCTTTTTATCCCCCTCTGCAGTATCTCCTTTATCAGCGTCTGTGTTGGTTTTGCTGCCACAACCAGCCAGCATGGAAACAGCCAGTGCAGAAGCAAGAAGCATGGAAAGCAATTTTTTCATAGTTTTTCTCCCTTTCTTTTTGCATATTTTTTAATACTATTTGCAAAAGTGTCATAATCATACGAGCTTTCGCATATGGATATTTTACCTCTATTGCTCAATTTTGTCAATAAATTACCACTATATGGTCTAAAATTTGTATGAAATGTTTGTTATTTTACGACAATCCTTGCGTTTTTATACGTTTGTAATATGGCAGACATTGAATCAAAATGACTATTTGTGAAATATTGAGTAATTATTTACCAATTTATTATTTATGTCTAAAATCTCTTTTCTAGCAGCGGCCTTAATCAAACCATTCACTGACTCAAAACACTTTATACTTCGTTTTTATAAAGACTCATAAAGAAAGCCCAATTTGCTTGGTTTTCACCTAATCAAACGGGCTTTTTTCAGTTCAGTTAAAACGTTTAATAATAATTCATTTCATAGACTAATACTTGATTTAATTCTGCACTACAAGTAAAAACAATTACTCGCCACGGCTAAAAAGGCTTTTCTTTTTAGGCTGTTCCACCTGAGGAGGAGCTTCATTGGATAAGTTAGGCTCTCTTTTGCCGAAAACTTCACCCTTTACAACAGGAACACGAACACCCTTATTCATACCAAATTCAATGATGAAACATTCGTAAGTGATATCTACAACTTTGCCAAACAAGCCGCTATTGGTAACGATTGAGTCACCCACTGCAATAGCGCTTCTCATTTCAGCCATTTGTTTTTCTCTTTTCTGATTGGGTCTTACAGAAAGAAAATACATTACGCCAACTAAAAGGATGCAGTAAAGAACGATTAACATAACTGGGTTGCTGGCAGCAAAGGAACCAAAAATATTCCCACCTCCAGAAGTTGCTGGAGCAGCAGCAGTACTACCGCCACTACTAGGCAAAATTGTAGTGCTTGTGTCTAATAAAAATGGTACGAATGACATTTGTATCTCTCCTAACATATTTTTCTTTAGGTTTGAAGTGTACATAAGCACCAAACTTCAAACTATGATTGTGCAATAAAACAATTATATATAAAAATCAATTTTACGTCAAGGAATTATTTCCCTTTCGATTTTTCAAAACCCTCTAACTTTGTTTTTTTATACTCAGGGAACCGGTCTTCATCCAGTGCTTGTCTGATTTCTTCCATCATGGTGTTGAAAAAGTAAAGATTATGCATCACGCACAAGCGCATAGCTAACATTTCCTTTGCTTTAAACAGATGGCGGATATAAGCTCTTGTATATCTTCGGCAAACAGGGCAATCACAGCTTTCATCGATGGGAGCTTCATCAAGTTCATATTTTGCGTTCATCAAGTTCAGTTTACCTGCATTGGTATAAACATGAGCATGTCGCCCATTTCTTGCAGGCAGAACACAGTCAAAAAAGTCAACCCCTCGTTCCACGGATTCTAAAATATTTTCCGGAGTACCAACACCCATTAGATAGGTAGGTTTATTTTGAGGTAGATATGGCACAACCTCCTCCAATATATGATACATCTCTGCATGGGTTTCTCCCACTGCAAGACCACCCACTGCATAGCCATCCAAATCTAATTCGGAGATACGCTTTGCATGCTCAATGCGGATATCAGGGTAAATTGCACCTTGATTTATGCCAAAAAGCATCTGTTTTTTATTAATGGTATCATCCAAATTATTCAGTCTTGTTATTTCCTTTTTGCAGCGTTCCAACCAACGAGTCGTACGAGCCACAGACGATTCAACATAAGGTCGTTCCGCAGGGATACCAATACATTCGTCAAAAGCCATAGCAATGGTAGAAGCAAGATTTGATTGAATTTGCATACTCTCCTCAGGGCCCATAAAAATTTTTCTACCGTCAATATGGGAATTGAAAAGTACACCTTCTTCAGTAATCTTTCTGAGAGAGGTTAGGGAGAATACCTGAAATCCACCGGAATCTGTGAGAATTGGTTTATCCCAAACCATAAATTTGTGCAATCCACCAAGTTGCTTTACCACTTTATCACCGGGACGCAAATGTAAATGATAGGTGTTTGACAGTTCCACCTGACATTTGATTTGTTCCAAATCTTCTGTTGATAAGGCGCCCTTAATTGCCGCCAGTGTTCCTACATTCATAAAAACTGGAGTTTGAATGACTCCATGGGGGGTGTGAAACTCACCGCGTTTCGCTCTTCCGCAAGTTTTTAATAATTTATACATAATTCTCCTCGTTTCTATTTTTACATACGTAAATACTATAATAACGTTTTTCCATTTTTTTATCAAGAATATTTATACTTTTCTGATAAATATAATCTCAATTCTTTTGTTTTTTCCAAGAACATGATATAATAATCTGATTCATGACATAAAAATGAAATTTTCTGCTTATATTCACTTCCTATAAGAATCTTTTAATGGAGATTTATGTCTTGTGAAATTTATTATGTAATTGGGCTTTTTTAATTTATGAAAGTTGGATATATTATGTTTAATATCTGATTGCCCACCATCTATTTTATATTATTTGAGAGAATGAACGGAGTTAAAACAATGAGCATACAATTGATTGCAAGTACAACCTTTGGGCTGGAGTCTGTGGTAAAGCGTGAGTGTCAAGCCCTTGGATTTCAAGATATTAAAACTGCCGATGGAAAGGTTGAGTTTTCAGGAGACGAAAAAGACATCGTAAAAGCAAATCTCTGGCTGCGCTGTGCAGGTAGAGTATGGGTGAAAATGGGAACCTTTACGGCGGTAACATTTACCGAGTTATTTGATGGAACAAAAGCTTTACCTTGGGGTGATTGGATTCCTGAGGATGGAAAATTTACTGTTGTTGGGAAATCTGTAAAATCAACGCTTTTTAGTGTGCCTGATTGTCAGGCCATAGTAAAAAAAGCTATTGTAGAAAAATTGAAGGAAAAATATCAAACCGATTGGTTTGATGAAACAGGTGCTTCTTATACCATTCAAGTCGGTATTTTGAAGGATGTTGTTACCTTGGCGATTGATACCAGTGGTTCTGGCTTACACATGAGAGGTTATCGTGCCAACGCCTTGGATGCACCACTAAAGGAATCCATCGCATCAGCCATGGTTCAGCTGAGCTACTGGCGTAAGGATAGAATTTTATTGGATCCTTTTTGTGGTTCCGGTACCATCCCCATTGAAGCGGCTATGCTTGCCAGAAATATTGCACCTGGTCTGCAAAGAAAATTTGCCAGTGAGGAATGGGGGCGCATTGGTAAAGAGCTTTGGAAAAAAGCTAGAGCCGAAGCATATCAAGCAATTGATTATGATGTTACCCCTGAAATTTATGGAAGTGATATTGACCCTGCTGCCATCGCCCTAGCAAAGGAAAATGCAGAAAAAGCGGGTGTGGATGATTGCATCACATTTGAAGTTAAGCCTTCCCAAGAAATCACCTTACAAGGAAAATATGGTGTTTTAATCACCAATCCTCCTTATGGAGAAAGAATTGGTGAGTTAAAGGAAGTTGAAGAAATGTATCGAGCTTTAGGCGCAACCATGAAAAGTGATCGTACATGGTCAACATATGTGATTACTTCCATGGAATATTTTGAAACTTTGTTTGGAAGGCAAGCCGACAAAAAAAGAAAGTTATTTAATGGTCGAATCAAGACGGATTATTATCAATTTGAAGGCCCAAGACCGCCCCGTGCATAATAAAAAAACTGCTTTGTCACACGTTGGCATTGCAGTTTTTTTGTTATAAAAATAGAAAAACCCTTCGAAAAACGAAGGGTGAAAAATTATAAATAAAATAATAGCTTAACACAAAACAGCTGCCAATTCTTCAACAGCCAGTGCCTCATCTGCGCCATCTGCAATGATTGTAGCAGTCTGGCCCTCCTTCATGTTTAACGCAATAGTACCCATGATGCTTTTTGCGTTAATTTTTTTTTCATCAATACTCACTTGGATTTCCGCATTGAACTTACTTGCAGTCTGCACGAAATAGGCAGCCTGTCTTGCGTCTAAAGATGTTTTGATTGTCACTGTTCTCTGAGTCATTTTTCTTCACCCTTACCCTCTCTGAGCGTCTCTGCTAAATTGCTGATTTTACGCAGTCTGTGATTTACACCAGATTTGCCTACAGGTTCTGTTAAAAAGGTTCCCAATTCCTTAAGGCTAGTATCCGGATATTCCAACCGGAGCCTCGCAACCTCCTCTAACTGCTTAGGGAGTTTGTCCAGCCCGATAGTTTGTTGGATATATGTAATATCTTCCAATTGTTTGACCGCCGCAAGTACCACTTTATTGAGATTTGCTGTTTCGCAATTGACTTTTCTGTTAATATCGTTTCTCATTTCTTTTACAATACGTACGTTTTCCAGATTCATCAGTGCAATATGGGCACCCATAACGTTCAACAAATCTACAATTTGCTCCCCTTCTTTTAGGTAAACAATAAAATGATCTTTTCGCTCTACCACTTTTGAGTCGAGATCGAAGGTATTTACCAAATCTCGAAGCTGCATTGCTAATTCGTAAGATGGCAAAACAAACTCTAAATGATAGTTTTTTTCAGGGTTGTTTACAGAACCAACCGAAATAAATGCTCCCCGAATGTACGCACGTCGACAACATATACTGCTGACTACCGTGGGATACATCTTGTTCCGAATGATTGTAGTACCATTCTCGGTCAACCAAATACCCGTTGCTCTAAGTAACCTCTCAACCTGGTCAGAATCTTTTAGTATAAGAACATAGACCTTTGATTTGCGTTTTTTACCGCCGGATTTGATAAATATTTCACTGTTAATATTAAAAGTATTTTTCAATAATGTAAAGCATTTTTTCGCGACAAGGTAGTTCTCTGTTTGTATTTTTAAACAAAAAATATCATTAAAATAACGAATTAGACCACAAATATTTATGATGGCAGCAAGTTCAGCTATATTGCAATGTCTTGCATTCCCAAAATGTTCGAATAACTCTTCCTTTACCTTAGATGAAAATGACAAATTTGAGCCTCCTTGCAAGTTTAACACATTACGTAAGTTTATGATTGCTTTTTGTGACGTCCATCTTTTTCAATGTCATTATGCTTTATTAAAAGTGTGTGTTTTTCTTTATCCAAAGCATTATATAATGCATTTGCCAATGTAACTGAACGATGTTTGCCTCCAGTACATCCTATGCTGATCACAAGACTATTTTTCCCCTCTTTTACATAAAGAGGTAGTAGAAATTCAACCATTTCCACCAATTTTTTCAAAAAATCTTGGCTTTCCTGGAAGGACATAACATAATCGCTTACAGGGGATTCGTTCCCCGTCATCTCCTTTAACTCCTGAATATAAAATGGATTGGGTAGAAAACGAACATCAAAAACCAAATCGCTGTCTACAGGGATACCATATTTAAATCCAAAGGAGCAGACAGTAACCACCAAATTATCAAATTGCTGATTTTCCACAAAAATGCGATTAATTTGAGCCTTTAATTCCCTCGTCAGCACATTTGTTGTATCTAATATATAGGTTGCCCGACTCTTAACCTCCTGCAGCATTTCTCTCTCTAAAAGGATTCCATCTTCGATGGAACCTTTTTTAGAAAGGGGATGACTGCGACGTGTTTCTTTATAACGTTTAATTAGTGCGTTATCAGATGCATCTAAAAATATAATTTCATATTGATAGCCTTTTTCCTCCAAGGAGAACAAAACCTGAAACAGGTCGTTAAACAGTTTGCCACCACGAATATCAACCCCCATGGCAACCCTTTCAATTTCTCCTTCCTGCTCATAACAAAGCTCGGCAAACTTTGGTATTAATGCAGGGGGCAGATTATCCACGCAGAAAAAGTTTATATCTTCTAAAAACCTTAGAACAGAAGACTTTCCTGCTCCGGACATACCTGTAAC
>JAEZPX010000086.1 GCA_023413275.1 Bacillota bacterium
AAGAAAAGAGAAATAAAAAAACTTATCTATCAAACAAGGGAGATGGACATTTGAAGAAAGTGGAGGATTTATTTCTTCCCATTGCAACCCATACCATGAAAGAGGATTTGGAAGAGATAAAGGTAGAAACACTGGAAAACAACAGTGAGATTTCTCCCTGCCCATGCTGTGGATGTATTACCATTCCCAATCGGGGAAATGCACTGGCATTTATTTGTCCCGTTTGTTTTTGGGAAATTGACTTATTTATATATTCTGAAAATGAATCAAGTGACCAAAATCATGGTTTAACCTTAAACCAAGCAAGGGAAAATTTTATAACCTTTGGGGCGGTATTACCTAGTTTAAAGGAATATTCCCAAAAGAATAGTAAATAGAAAGGATTTCAAAAGACTATGCATAGATTGCTATGGGTGTTTTGGAATTCCAAAAAGATAAAGAACGTATGAAAAGGGAAGCTTAAAAGCTTCCCTTTTTTGTGAAATTAAACGTTAAAACGGAATAATACCACGTCGCCGTCTTTGAAAACATATTCCTTGCCCTCGGAGCGAACCAAGCCCAGCTCCTTTGCTGCAGTGTTAGAACCTGCGCGTACAAGGTCATCAAATGCCACAACCTCAGCACGGATAAAGCCTCTTTCAAAGTCACTGTGGATTTTGCCTGCCGCCTGAGGTGCCTTTGTGCCGTTTACAATGGTCCAAGCACGGGTTTCCTGAGGTCCTGCAGTTAAGTAGCTGATTAAGCCCAAAAGCTTGTAGCTTGCAGCAATTAAACGATCAAGGCCACTGGTTTCCACACCTAGCTCTGCTAAAAATTCCTTTTTATCTGCCTCATCCAAATCTGAAATTTCTTCTTCAATTTTAGCGCAGAGCACAAATACTTCACTGCCTTCGTTTTTGGCGTATTCCTTAACTTTCGCAACGTAAGGATTTGTTGCACCGTCATCTGCCAAATGGTCTTCCAAAACATTTGCGGCATATAAAACCGGCTTGGCTGTCAGCAATGTGAGGGTTTCCACAAAAACCTTATCCTCTGGAGTATCCATTTCGATTGCTCTTGCAGAGATGCCTTGTTCTAAGCCGTCTTTAATTTTTTGCAAAAGATCCATTTCATGTTGAAGGGATTTATCAGCTTTTGCCATTTTGCCTGTTTTTGCAATACGGCGTTCTATAATCTCCAAATCGGAGAATACTAATTCTAAATTGATGGTTTCAATATCACGGATAGGGTCAACAGAGCCATCTACGTGAATAACGTTTGTATCTTCAAAACAGCGTACCACATGGACAATGGCATCTACCTCGCGAATGTGAGAAAGAAATTTATTTCCTAAGCCTTCGCCTTTGCTTGCACCCCGAACCAGACCTGCAATATCAACGAATTCGATGACAGCGGGGATGATTTTTGCAGAATTATGGATTTCTGCCAATTTTGTTAAGCGTGCATCGGGAACGGTTACGATGCCTACGTTGGGATCTATGGTGCAAAAGGGATAGTTTGCCGCTTCTGCTTTTCCTAATGTCATTGAATTAAATAAGGTACTCTTGCCAACATTGGGCAGACCTACAATACCGAGTTTCATGTTATTCTTCCTTTCCATGGGTTTGACTCATACTGAAAACATTATAGCGAAAACGCAAAGGGTTGGCAAGGAAGAAGTGGAAATGGCTTAATTATTTCGTGGTAAAACTGCTAAGATAGCTAAAAATAGGAAAGCCATAGCGCCAAAAATGCAAAAATGCCTTGCTTCGGTTTTTGTTACATAGATTCCATCTGCCGGTGTTGGATGAACATCTTTTACTGCAATACGATAATGCCTTCTTTTCCTAGGTTCCATGAATACCGTCTCCTTTTCCATATTTTAATTTTAGTATAACCAATTTTAAAGCAAAATTCAAAAAAAACAGCCATATCTTGCTTTTCATATTTCAAATTTTTCATGACATACTAATGTAAAAGGGAGGCGGCGAAAAATGTGGAAAAAACTGTGCAGTATTATGTTATTAGCCATTGTTGTTTTGAGCGGCTGCCGTGCAACAGTCACAGAAAACAATTTATCCGGTGTTCATTTAGTGAAAGCTAATGAAAAGTTAGGAGAAAAAAGTCAGGCGGAGCGGGCCCAGAGCATTAAAGCCATGCTTCATACTATTAACGGAATCACCGGAAATGCTGTTGTTGTGGAAGGACACACGGCAATTATTGGATTGCGCTTAGAAGAGGGAATGGAGAGCGATGCCACTAGATTACGTAAAGAGGCAGATAATGCAGCCAGAGAGGCAGATGAATTTATTAACAACACTTCCATAACTACAAATGCAAATATTGTATCTCTAATCGAAGAGATGGAACGAAAAAGAGGAAAATAAAAAACAACATCTAGGAATTTGTGTACGGTAAAAAGGGATGAAAGCGTTTCGCTGTTTTCAAGCCCTTTTTTCTTTAATCTAAACAGCGAGATAGGTATTCCAATAATTGGTTGTACCGTGATTGTACCATTTGGAGAAATACCATGTTTTTGGGGATTAAAGAGAGGAAATAGAAAAACAATTTCCTTTTTATGCTATTTTGTAAGCACTTAATAAATCCTTAAGGTTGAAAGGTCTAGGCATGCAAAAAGAAATATGCTAAACTTGACAGTAAGAGTAAATTATGGAATCGCCATAAAAATAAAGGGGGTAAATTCATGAAGAAGAAAATGGCACTGGCTTTGTCAGTGGTAATGGCATCTTCCTGTATGAGCGTAACAGGGTATGCCGCAAATTTTAAGGATATTAATGATGTGCCTTGGGATGGTGCAAAAACTGTGATCAATTCGGTGGCGGATTTAGGTCTGCTCAGTGGTTACGAAGATAACACCTTCCGTGCCCGTAACAGTGTTACATATTGTGAAGCAATTCAGATGCTTTATGCAACATTACAAAGATCAGGTACTGCAAAGCAGATGGATGCGGCGGATCACTATAAATATATTTCCTTTTTGCAAGGATATAATATTCCAACTTGGGCTCAGGCTGCTGTTGCCTATGGGTTACAAAACAGCATTATAACTACAAACGACATGGTTAAGTTTATGAGCGGGAAAACCAGTAATTTTGCAACAAGACAGGATGTTGCAAAAATGTTTGGGAATGCCCTTGCAGTGCGCTATGATGTTGATAGAAGCATGAAGGCGGCTGTTGCGTTTAAAGATTTTTATCTTATTTCTGATGACAGTGCCATTTTAGTTGATCTGTTGGCTCGTCTGGGCATTGTGAGTGGAGATAATGGAAATAATTTTAACCCAACAAACAATATTAACAGAGCAGAAATGGCAGTTATGCTGGACAAGACATATAATTTGCTGAAAAACGGAGTGGAGACAACAGGAACCATAACCGAGTTTGAAGATTCAGGAAGTTATTATAAAGTAACCATAAAAACGGATGATGGAACAAGCATAGATTTTCATGCCGTACCAAACCTTGTAAAGGTGTATAATGGCAGTGGAAATTCTGAATTGGCAATGTCTCGTTTGAATGCAGGGGATAAAATCAGCTTTGCATATAACGGTGGTTCTTTAGAATCAATTCGTCTTTTAAATGGTTCGTCAACCCAACAAAAATATAATATTACAGGCTACATTACAGCTTTAAAA
>JAEZPX010000112.1 GCA_023413275.1 Bacillota bacterium
TGTGTACACTCAAAGCCATTTTATTTTATATGAAATAACTTTACAAATCCCAATATCCCAGTTCATAATTAGATGGAGGCAAGCTTTTCATCCAAATCCTTTTCAAGCTCAGCAAGCTTCTCTTTTGCACCTTGGAGATTTCGCCCCTTCACCCCAATATAAAATTTCAACTTAGGCTCTGTTCCTGAAGGGCGTACGCATAGCCAAGTGCCATCCTCAAGGGTATAATATAATACATCGGAAACGGGTAATGGGCTTTCTTCCACTTCTCCAGTTTTCAAGTTTCGGAAAGTTTGGGTTTTATAATCCCTAGCCCAAACAACATCCTTGCCACTAAATTCCGTTGGTGTTGTTTCACGAAGGGATGCCATAATTTTCTGAATCCTCTCTACGCCATCCAAACCTTTTAAGGTAATCGCCTTTACACCATCCAAATAATAACCATATTTTTCGTATAGCTTTTGAACTCCATCATAAAGAGTCATTCCATTTTTCTTATAGTATGCCGCCATCTCACACAAGAGCAATGTGGCAACCACAGCATCCTTATCCCTTGCGTAAGTTCCCGCTAAATAACCATAGCTTTCCTCAAATCCAAACAGAAACTCATTGGCACCTGTCTCTTCAAATTCCTTAATTTTCTCCCCGATAAACTTAAAGCCTGTCAGCACTTCTATCTTTTTCACACCATAGAAATCACAAATAGGCTGAATCAATTCCGTGCTGACAATGGTCTTAATGACAACGCCATGTCCAGGCAAAGTGCCCTTTGCTGCCTTTTGAGACAGAATATATTCTGTCAGCAACGCCCCCACCATATTTCCTGTGAGAACAACATATTCTCCCTTGTCATTTTTCACCATTGCGCCAACACGGTCACAATCCGGGTCTGTTCCAACAATAATATCTCCATTTTTTTCTTCAGAAAGCTTCTTCGCCAGTGTAAATACATTGGGGTCCTCGGGGTTGGGATAGCCTACTGTTGTAAACTCGGGATCCGGCTCCTCCTGTTCAGGAACTACAAACACCTTCTTATATTTAGCTTTCTTCAAAACTCGGCGCACAGGCTCGTTGCCCGAACCGTGAATAGGGGTATAAATAATGGTAAGGCTATCTCCCATATCCTCCGTAATTTCAGGGCAAATACGTTGAGATAATACCTGTTCATCAAAACAACGGTCAATTTCTTTTGCAATGGTATAATAAAGGCCCTTTTCCTCTGCCTCTTTTTGTTCCATCCTAAGAATCTGCCCATACGCTGTAACTGCATTGACTTCATCAATAATATCTGTGTCTCTGGGTGCAACCACTTGGGCACCATCTGCCCAATACACTTTATACCCATTATATTCAGGAGGATTATGGCTTGCGGTAACTACGATGCCCGCCGTACAGCCCAACCGCCTTACTGCGAAGGAAAGCATCGGTGTAGGGCGTAATGAGGGGTAAACAAAAGCAGGAATTCCATTTGCCGCCAAAACCAGTCCTGCGATTTTTGCAAAATCAGGAGACATGTGTCTGGAATCATATGCAATTGCCACGCCCTTGGACTGTGTACCTTGTTTTTTAATATAATTTGCCAAGCCTTGGGTTGCCTTACCAACGGTGTAAAAATTCATTCGGTTACTCCCCGTACCAATTATTCCACGAAGACCCCCTGTACCAAATTCCAATTCTTTATAAAACCGTTCCTTAATCTCTTTTTCATCCTCGGCAATTCGATGAAGCTCCGCCTTTGTGTCCTCGTCAATAGAAGGGTCAGCCAACCATTGGTGATATCTTTCCATATAATCCATACTCCCGCCTCCTCTTTATTCTCTTTCCAATTCCACACTCATATGACTTGAGCTACTATTCACATTAATTACTGTGGAAAAGGATTGATACCCGTATCTTTCTACCCCAAGGCTATAGCTGCCATAGGGGAGATTTAATTCCATAGGTGCCATACCCATATCTTTCCCATCAATATAAATCTGAGCTCCGTCCACATTGACGGAAATGCCAACAGAACCAAATTGAATATCTTTTTGCAAATTTGCATCAACAGACAAGGTATCCTTGTCCAAAACTACATGTTGGCTCCATTCGGTATAGCCATTTTTTAATATCACAACGTCATACTCTCCCAAAGGTAATACAGAGGGCACGGTGCTGTCCACCAAAGTTCCATTAATATAAAGCTTGTACCCCGTCACATTGGCGTTGATGATTAAAACGCCCACCTTTTCCTGTGCCTTTGAGAGGTCATATACATAAACCTCCCCTGTCTCCACAAAAATACTGTCTGTTCTTTCTTCAATATTATCTCCGGAAACTGTAACCTTATGGGTTCCTTCCTTCAGAGGAATGCGCTCAACCTCTGCAAGAGGGACTGCTTCTTCTTCATCCAGCTTGAACTTCCCATTAACAATATTATCTTTATTTTCTATGGAAATATAGCCATGATACTCTGCCACTTCCACAGACCACACAACATCTTCATAGCTTTTCAGAACCAGCACATCACAAGCCTCCAAATCTTTAGGATCCAGCTCCTCGTGATTATACATAAAAATGGCTTGTTCGCCATAACTGAATTTCTTTCCTTCTCCAAGAAGATTCTTTAAAGAAACATCTGCCTTAAGTCCTGTTTCTTCTACGGTTTTTATTTTTCCACCCTGATTTAAGGTTAAAACAGTCTTTCCATCCTCATCAAGGCCCACCAAAATAAGATCTCCTACCAGAAGAGGAACATCCTTCGCCCCTCGACCTTGGGTATCGGTAAATTCTGTATCTTGATTCACAACGATGCTTTTATTTGCATTCCCCTTAATATCGTAGACAATTAACTCTCCACTGGCCAAAGCTCCTTGTATTAAAACAGGAGTTTGTTCCATGGCCATTGCATTCTTATTTCCGGAAAAAAACAGCCCCCTCACCAGAGCAAAGCTGGCAATTGCCACAATTACTGCAACCACAGCAAGAATTGCCGCAGTTTTCTTATTTAAAAAGGGCTCTTCCTTTTTTTCACTGGTTGTCCCACGAGATATTTTAGAGGGACTGTTTGGGGTATTCCCCATTGGCTCACGATCAAACTTTTCAGATTCAAAGGCATCCAAAAATGCATCCTTGTCCCCTAGATCATCCTCAGGTTGATCGTTCTCAAACTTTTTCATTTCTTTATTGATATCATCTAAACGAATTGTTTCATCAAATTCGTGCTCATCTTTTTCAAAGTGATAGTCTTTCACTAACTTCTCCTCCTTTGGGGAATATTCAGACATACCTTACAGTACATTTTATACGTTTCCCCTATAAGTTGCAAGAAGAATTCGCAAAGCTCCTCTTCATAACCTTTTGAATTACAAGAGAAAAACAAAAAGCCTCTTTGGTAAAATTGGACAAAAGACAGCGCAAAAGCTATCTATCCAAGCACCCATGAGGCCTTACGGTCACTCCCTATTCATATTTTTACCAATATATTCTAATACATTGCCAAGGTTGTCCTCTTTACGGGCAGTCCTGAAAATCCGATGGGATTCACTTGGGAAACAGCCCGTTTCCCAAGCCAATCCATCCCTTTGAAATGGCTTCCTTTATGGGTTTCGCCCTCTGTTTACATGCTATCACCCATGCTATTGACAGATAAAGCGCACTGAACAAAGCCATCTCTAAACGCCTCTGATATAATAGAAAAGTTCTTTTGCCCGCCCCTCTTCCTCAGCCGCCAATGCCAAACGTTCTTGCATAGCGGGAGAAACACAGGCTCTCCTTTTATTATAATACTCATTAATTAGACGCAAAAATTTCTCCGGATAAATAACCAGTGCTTGAAGTAGAACCTTTTCCCCCTCTTCTAGTGGCTTATTTTTTTGATATGCCTCAAGTATTCCAACTACTCCATCTTGGTCACCTTCCGTTTTTTTCATATAGCGCTTTAAATATGCTGCTAAATCCAACAACGGTATGTCACTGCTACAACCCTCAAAACCACCTACAAACAGTTTTCCACCATCAGATACCCTAAGGTTTTCGCCCTTAAAGCTATGATGGCAAAAGGTTCCTTCTCCCCTTGCCTTTTCAAACAAGGCAGAGTAATTTGCTTCCTGCAAAAGAGCCTCCGCCTGTAAGGTCTGCTCCATATATGTATCATAATTATCAAGCACCAGCAAATCTATGGCATCATAGCCCCCTTGTTTTTGAATGCGACGCTTAATTTTGGCAAGCTCCGCCCTTCTTTTTGCGAATTGTGCCGGCAAACGCTCTTTGTCCCATTGAACAAATCTACTCTCTAACCCCTTTGCGCAAAGGTGCATTTTACCCAGTGTTTCCGCGCCCCTGATGAAGGCCTCCTTTCCATCCTCCTCTAACGCTGCGGTGGGCAAAAGCTCCTCAAGAACATACACCGCTCCCTCCTTGACAAAGCAAGGCTGGCCTTCCATGGTATTATAAAACCTGCTTATCACAGTAAAGCCGTTTCCATAAAGACATTCCTTTACATCATGGGCATAACGGATGCTGTTCATTCGCTCCCTCGCCTTTTTCAATTCCCTTAGTCCTTTGTCCGTTTTGCAGACAAGACCTGTTCGGGTACGGGTTCCGCTGTAAAAACGAAGGCCATAACCCTCCCATAATATTTTTTCATATATTTCCTCCATATCCATTCCCCCTGCCGATTACGGACAAAACATTTCTGTACCATTCTATGGGGAAACAAACAAAAATATCCGTAAAAAAAAGAAAAACTCCCAAATTGGGAGTGTTTCAATGCAAAAAAGAAAAGCAGAACGACCTAGAATTACTCTAAGCCACTCTGCTTCGATATGCGCCCTCAGAGACTCGAACTCTGGACCCACTGATTAAGAGTCAGTTGCTCTACCAACTGAGCTAAGGGCGCGTATTTGTTGACTGCAAAAAATATATTATCACTACTTGTACTGTTTGTCAACGATTTCTGTCAAAAAAATTTTTATTTTTTTCATATATTATTTAAAGAGAGCATTTATCCCTAATTTTCGCTGTTTTTCGTCAGTCATTCAAAAAATCTGCGAAGGCTTTTCTTTGTATTTTAGAATTTTATGGTATACTATGAAAGCATATTTAAGTATTACAAATGTTAAAATTTAATCTTTCAACGGGATTTTTTAAATAATTATTTCAGACTTTTTGAAGGGAGACTGTTTATGTTTTCAGTTGCATTGCCCGAAGATGTTTTATATATCATAAAAACATTAAACCAAGCCGGCCACCAAGCTTACATTGTTGGAGGCTGTGTCCGAGATACTATTTTACACACCCAACCAAAGGATTGGGATATTACCACCTCAGCCAAGCCCGAGGAAACAAAAAAATTGTTTTCCCATACCTTCGACACCGGCATTCAGCATGGTACCATAACCGTTGTTTTAAATCGAACGAATTATGAGGTTACCACCTACCGCATAGAAGGAGAATATGAGGACTGTCGTCATCCCAGCGGTGTAACCTTTACGAATAATTTGCAGGAGGATTTATTGCGGAGAGACTTCACCATGAATGCCATTGCCTACCACCCAAAAGAAGGCTATCAGGACTTTTTTCATGGCATAGAGGATATACATGGGAAAACGATTCGAGGCGTAGGAGCGCCTGCTTTGCGTTTTCAAGAGGATGCTTTGCGTATGCTTCGATGTGTAAGGTTTGCCGCACAATTGGGTTTTGATGTGGAAGAAGAAACCTACCAAGCCCTTTGCCAGAACATTGGGTTAATCAAAAAAATCAGCGTAGAACGGATTCATGACGAAATGGAAAAGCTATGGCTTTGCAACCATGTAGATAAAATGTCCCTACTTTGGCAAAGCGGTCTATTAACTGAAATTGATGAACAGCTTGCAGACCGCCTGATGCAACGGGAGCAGAACCTTTTAAAAGAACTCAGAAAAGCTCCAACAGAGTCCGTTTTGCGTTGGACCATTGTTTTACAAGACTATTCCCCCCAAGAGGCGAAGGTTTTTTTGAAAAAACTCAAGTTTGACAACGATAGCCTAAAAAGAGTCTGCCTACTACTTGAAAATATCAATCAGGAGCTACCCACCCAAGGGTATCCTCTAAGGGGGCTTATCAGTAAGCTGGGGCTTGAAGCGGTGGGACAGCTTATTATATTGCAAGAAATTATCCACCCTACAGCACCCTCTTTGCACACAGCGCAATGCCTCCATAAGATTATCGCAGACGGAGATTGCCTTACGTTAAAGGACTTGGCTGTTGACGGACAAATGCTCATGGAAATTGGTGTGCCTAAAGGAAAGGAATTAGGAAAGCTTCTATCCCTACTTCTGGACTATGTGCACCAAAATCCTCAAAAAAATCATAAAAATATCTTACTGGAAAAAGCACGGGAATTTATGTAAGGGCAAGTTCTGGGGATTCTGCTCCAAACCTCGCAAGCCTCAAATCAAGTTCTCAGGACTCCCTCCCGAACCCTGCATATATATCCTTTCCGCAATAGCATGATGAAGCATTTTAATTTTTCAAAAAGGGTGTCGACTTTGTCGACACCCTCTCTTGTGCGAATTTCAAGACTTATCGTCTCTTTCTCTGATACAAAACGAACGTAAATTTCACTCCATTTTCTTCCTGCTCTTCTTCCTCAACAATTTCCCACTCAGGCATAGCATCCAAATTAGGAAAGCGGGTATCTGCGGGAAAGGCTCCATGAATTTTTGTTACAT
>JAEZPX010000126.1 GCA_023413275.1 Bacillota bacterium
ACCCTGAAGATGTGCATCTGCAATATTCCGGAAGCTTAGCTCACAAATTGGTTCTTCTCCAAGCTCCGGTAATACATTTGCGATATAATCGCCAAACACCTTGTTGGGAGACAGAATCGTAATATTGTTTGCAGATAGTCTGTTCCGAAAGCGGTATAGAAGAAAAGCAATGCGGTGAAGTGCAATGGAGGTCTTTCCTGAGCCTGCAACCCCTTGAATAATCATGGTTTTTGCTTTGTCGTTTCGAATAATTTGGTTTTGCTCCTTTTGTATGGTGGCGATGATGGATTTCATCTTTTCATCTGAGGTTTGGGATAGCTCTCTCTGCAAAACATCATCTTGAATGTTCACTGAGCTCTCAATTACATATTCCAGTATACCGTTTTTTATTTTAAATTGTCGTTTGCGAGTCAGATTTCCTTCAATTCTACCCACAGGAGCCTCGTATCCTGCCCAACCAATTTCATAGTCATAGAACATGCTTGCAATGGGAGCACGCCAGTCCACAATAAGAAGTTGGTGGTTGTGGGTAAAGGCAAAGCGTCCGATATAATGCTTTATTGCCTCTCCATCCCCATTTGTTTGAAAATCAATCCTTGCAAAATAAGGTGAATCCTTTAGTTTGTCAAGCCGTTCCCAGATACCCACAGCAAAAGCACCGTTACGGTCGATCTGTTTTAGTGCAAGTTCGTTTTGAAACATTTCATGGGGGTCAATTTCTCCACGATAGTCTGCCATATAGCGTTTGGCATCCATATATTCTTTGTCAATTTTTTTCACAGTTTCATTTGCACCTTCCACAGCGGCATCCAACTTTTCTTTTATCATAGATAGATGCACAACTTCGTCAGAAAAAGGCATAGAAGATGGAAGGGCAGGCACTGTTTGGCGCCTGCCGCTTTGCGGTTTATGATTCATGTGATACCTCCCTTGGTAAAATAAAGCGTTGTGTGGGATAACCGAATTCAGTAAGCAATTCCCCTTCTGCAAAACCTAATTCTTGAATTAGTTTTCGGTGTCCTATATCCGCTTTATCTCCCTCTCTGTAAGTTGTAATACTGATTTCTTTTTCCCCAATCAGCTCACCCATGACCTTATCCAAAAAAGCTTTGGGTATTCCTTTTTTACGATAAAGAGGATGGGTACCCATAAAGTCAATACTTCCTGTTTCGTAGGAAAAAAGCATAATGCCAACAGCCATATTATTATCTTTCGTAATAAGTGCCTGATTGCTTTTGATATATTCTGATAACTTTAAAATATATTCATCTTCTTGCAAATGGGGGAAGCCGTCAATCACCAGACGAACTAAGTCCATCCAAGAGGGGATATCATCCTCTGTTGCAAAATGAATTATCCATTTTTCTGATTCTTTTCTATTAAGCATGTCATATTCTCCCTCCAAACGAAACCTGAGTTGTAAAGGGTAAAATCTTTCGTTTTCTCGATATTGATTCGGCGGCAGCTTATACATAGCCGTAAAAATATTTGTAAAGGATTGCTGTGTTTCATATCCCGCCGTTAAAGCAATCTCCATGATTGGTTTTTCAGAAAAAACCAATAATTTTGCAGCTTCGGTAAGCTGACGACGTTGCACATAGTCATGGATGGTGAGGCCTACAGTATTGGTAAACACTCTGTGTAGGTGATATTTGGAGTAGTGAATCCCTTCCGCAACTTGTTCCAAATCCAATTTTTCTGTAAGATGGGTTTCAATAAATTGAATTGCCCTTGATATTTTTGTAATACGCTGGGGAATCATTTGACAGCCTCCTTTCTTTTTCATTATATATTTTTTTGAAAAGTGTTTTTGCTGAATCTTGCTGTTTTTCTAATCGGAAGCATTTTAAAGTGCTTGAATTGGAGGAGCAGATATATTTTGTAGGAATTTAGGCCATAACAAAAAAGCCATTGCATCATGTCAGATAAGAACAGCTCAATTTGAAATACATTAAGTTTCCAAGGATGACTATTTTAGTCAATAACTTTATAAAATTTGGTTCATATTACAGTGTGGGTGCGAAATACATTCTTTCAAGGTTACCTTCCCCATCATTTACCATTGTGAGGAAAGACCAACCACATTTCTCATAAAATGTCAGATGATCAGTTACCAAATATAAAGTTTTGATACCCATTTTTCCTAAATCTTTTCTTGCAAAATCTAAAATTTCTTTAGCGATATATTTTTTTCGATGTTTTTCCTCAACAAATAAAGCACATAAATTTGGGGTTAAATCAACACGATTATGAAAGTCATTTTCAATAATACCGGCTCCCCCTACAATTTCATCGTCAGGATCAACAACGATATACCACTGGGGGATTCTGTTTTTCTGTTCAATGCAAGCCTGTATGCTTTCTTGATAGGCGTTAACAGGTATGCCCCACTTATCTGAAAACCAATTTGCAGCTTTTTCTGCAAATTGGGGATTGTCACAAAGTTTTTTTAATGCTATCTGTTGCATCATTTATCCTCCATTTTATTGTCACGTTGCCAATGAATATTCACACCATGTGGCAAATTAAATTTTTAACTTTCTCATTTGCCTTAGAAGTATTAACTTATATTATCAATTTTCAAGTACAACAAATTACCTTGTTTTTTCATATTTTTTGGCATTACTCTAAAAGTTGTAATAGTTTTTTGGTTGTATTTGTATTTCTAACGGTGATTGCTATTATATGAAGATTTACCTAGGATTTTTGACAGTCTTGTTCTGGAGAACGTTTTGATTGGTGCGGACCAAAAAATAGCTTGTCCATGAAAGCTTCCTTTTTCATATTTCGGTTTCTCAATGTCTATTTGCTCCAGAATATCTATTGCAGTGGCAGGAGGTATCACAAAAATTGCATTATGTTTTGATTGTGAATCGCTATCCCACCAAGATGGAGCATTTTGAAGAACAACAGTCAATTCTTGGGCAGATATGATTGTAACAGCAATGTAATTGAAACATATTCCTTATTGCCAATTCACAGCACTTTTAATTTCTTTCCCATCATCAATGGTGCTAGAAAAAATGACATTTCCACTATTGAAATAGGTCATTACATCCTAAAAGCCAATGCCTTCAAAAGTCTTTTTCAGCTCTGGCATTGAGATTTTGTTTTTACCCCCTACATTGATCCCTCGTAATAGAGCAATATATTTTTGCATTCATAAAACATCTCCATTGCTTATTAGAAATTCCATTATTGTATCATAGGTTGTCTTGAGATTATCTATCTTTTGAAACAAGTATGCACAGTTTACCAAGTAGCACGGGCAAAACAGTGCCAGCCCATGCTACTTGAAAACATTGCTTCCTACTTATTTAATTGCTACAAATTCTATATAGCCTCTTGTACCAATTGGTTCCAGCTGTATGCGAGGGTTATTTTTATCCCAAGCGTAGCCAATTACGGATGGATCATACTTTTTAATTGCTTCCCAAACCTGTTCAATTGCATTGCAATAGTCTTCTTCGTGAAAAGGTTCCCCTTGGAACATTAAATATTTTGAAGGGGGAAGGTCAATTACATCAAAGCCTTCCGGAATAACATCTGCATAATCTGTTGCAACCTCAACACCCTGCACATATTCTGAGGTGCCGGGTTTGATATAGCTTGCAGGAAGCCAAAGGGAAACGGGCTCTTGGCTAATGGATTTCATACTTAAAAGCAGTCCCCATACATCACAGCCAACCTCTTCGCAGTAGGCAAAATAATCAGTTGCCTTGATTCCTCGTTTGATAAGAACTCTTCTTGCTGGTTTCTCAATAACTTGAATAAATACATTTTTTACGTTTTCCATTTTATTCTCCTTTCGGATAGCTTTATACTTTACGCCATAAGGGGTGAAAAGATAAAGAGGAATGGGAGAAACGGCATATTCCCGTGGATTGCAGCCAAATTCACGAAAAAAAGCACGTTGGTATCCATCCACACTGCCAAAACCAAGCTCTAATGCAACATCAAGAATTTTGCAGGATTCATCACGCAGTCTTAGTGCTGACTTTGATAGTCGAAAACGCCGAATATAATCGGCAGGTGTTAGACTAGTGAACTGAGTGAAAAGTCGATGGGAATACCAAGGGGAAAACAAGGATACTCGTGATAAATCCCCAAGGGTAATATTCTCGCATAAATGTTCGGCAATATAGTCTTGCATACGCTGTACAGCTTCTCTGTGCTCCTCCATATTTGCACCTCCTTATAAACAAATTTTAGCATTTGGCATTTGGAAAACGCTCGACGTTTTTTGCCATTTTGATTTCTGGTGTTTTAAGAGTTTCGTATATCAAACAAGGCCTTTTGAATATCTTTTTCCAAAAGGGGGCGCATACTTTCTTTGTATTTTGTCAGGTCTGCTTTATATAATGCGTTTTCAATAAGGTTTTTTAAGTCGGGTTTATATTTTGTAATGGATGGCAATACCTTGATGCACTGCCTTGCAGTAATGGGTTTTTCATCGGTGATATGTTTTAAATAGGAGTCAATGATTTCATCGATTTTATTATCAATATCCCATTTTGCGTTGGCAGCAATCAGAATCAGTGCTCTTGCTCTGATATAAGAATTTGTATTGCTGAGCATTTCTACAAATATATGAAAAAATGGATAGACATGTGGAGAAATAGCACTTTCATTTTCTAAGTGTTTCGTGCATTGGTAAGCTTTTTTATCGTCGCTAATTTCCAAGTTTTTGACGTACTCTTGAATATTTGTCATCTTGTCCACTCCTTTTTTGTTTTCTCCAATATATGTATAGTATAGCATAAAAGAAGGACGAGTCTATTATATGTAGAAATTTTCTGATATGAAGATTATCTTAATTATATTAAAATACAATAAAGTTAAACAAATAGAAAAATAATTTGATTTTATTAATATTTTAGTGTAAATTGTTGTTTAAACGATAGAGGGGTGTGTGGATTTAATGAATCATAATTTCTTGACAATATATGAGGTTGCAGATGCTTTAGGCTTACACCATAAAACAATTCGAGGTTTTATCAACAGTGGTAAATTGAAAGCAGTAAAAGTAGGAAAGCAATGGCGAATTACTAGAGAGGACTTGGACGTTTTCGTAGGAAGGAATCCTTCTTTAGAGAAGAAGCAAAACATCGAGAGTACTAGCACTGT
>JAEZPX010000192.1 GCA_023413275.1 Bacillota bacterium
CCATGATACTTTTTTTTATATTGAATAAAATTCTGAATCAAAAAGCAACTACCTAAAAATGTGCAGATTAATAGACTATATAAAATGGGTTCTAAGTCAATTCTATATTCCAATGCTATAAAAATAAAAACAGCAGCAAAAACAAGAAAAAGACCCATATTAATTAGACGGTCCATAATCCATTTCCCAAACAGTTTTCCAGTTGATAAATGTTCCATGAAAGTTAATCCTCCAACAGATACCCCATGCCCTTTTTTGTAGTAATGAAATCATTGAGCGAAATGCCTTCTAGCTTCTTTCTAAGTCTTGTAAGATTAACTGCCAGCGTATTATCATCAATAAAGCAATCTCCATCCCATAGGTGTTTCATAATTGCTTCTCTGGTAACCGTCTCTCCCTTATGTTCAAACAATATCTGTAGTATTCTAAGTTCATTCTTTGTGAGTTCTACTTTCTTGCCACTTACCTCCAGTGATGCATTGGATAAGTTTAGTATAGCCCCTTTATGCTCAAGAATATGAGAATTTCCTTGAAAAGAATATGCTCGGCGAATCATTGCCTGAACTTTGGCTGATAGTACGGCTAAATCAAATGGCTTTGCAACAAAATCATCTCCACCCATATTCATTGCCATAATAATATTCATATTGTCACTGGTGGAGGATAAAAAGATAATTGGAATTTTAGAAACCTTTCGGATTTCAGTACACCAATAATATCCATTATAAAATGGCAATGAAATATCTAATAACACCAAATGCGGTTCAAACATAGCAAATTGAGAAAAAACACCTTCAAAATCCCAGACAGTTTGAACTTCAAACCCCCACGCAATCAAATGTCTTTGTATCTCTGCAGAAATGATGGAATCGTCTTCAACGACTAATATTTTATATTTCATTTTCATACCAACCTGTCCTTTAGCACTTTGCATACTAAAATTTTTTTACATATTCTTCATAAGATTTTATATTATATAAAAATATATTTCAACAAGTATACTTCAATTTGATATGATTCTAAGAAAGTTGAAAGAAATAACTGTCAACCTGCCAATAAGGTATTAATTTTCCCACTAAAACTGCTAAGAGCCTGCACCAGAATGGAGAGCAGGCTCTTACAGTTTTTCACAGCGGTATATTAAAATCGAGTCATAACTTCGTATGGTTCACTGAAGGATGCTTTCCTTCACCATCGTCTTATGGCACATAGCCAATATCAGTATTGATTTAAGCAAAAATGCATTCATACATATTTACCATTCTATTATCTTGTTCCACCGCCGGATCCTCCGCCAATGAAACCTCCGCCTCCTCCAAAAGAGGCAAATCCACCTCCACCTCCACTGCGTTTCTCTTGTTCCCGCTGTTGTTCGGCATGTATCATATTCCGATAAAGCAAATAGTGATAAGCATACACTGTGGACATGCTTTGTGTGTAATCATTCAGCTGAGGAGAAAGCTCAGGATACAACTCTCTCATTTGCTCCGCTACCTGATCAGCAATACCAAACAGCATGGCATAGGTGAGAAGCTCTCGCCAAATGGGTATTTCCTTCACACCACGTTCTGCAATCAATGAAAAATCTTCCAGATACCGCTTAAGTCCCATCATTTCTCCCAATTCTTGTTCCCCTGCCGGTGTTAAATCGGTGAGCTTTGCAGGCATATGCCATCGTTTCAAGCAGTTCTTTTCGCTCAAATATGTTGTACCTGCATTTTCGCATTTTTTCAAAAAGCTTCGTAGGAACTTGTCATTTTGACTTGCATAGCGCTCCAGCTCTCTTTCTTGTAACACACCGTCAGAGCCTGCCGCACCTTCCAATATTGTATACAGGTACTCGTCATGCTCGTTCATCTTATCTGGCTGCTTTCCCATAAGCCGTAAGTTAACCAATTCTCTTGTTTTGCCCATAAAGCCAACTTCCTGTGTTTCCTCCGGTGAGAGGCATCCCAACTGAATCAATCGAAGCATACCCGTTGCTATAATTGCCCCCTCTTCACACATGTCGAACATTTTTCCCAAGGCATAAGTGGCATTGAGATTGCCCTCATTGGGAATATCTCTAAAATAACCAAACTCTTCTGAGAATTTTTTCAATCTTTGCGCCGCTCTTTTCTTTTTTATCCTGAGCATCCAGAAAATCACCCCTAAGGGCACTACTAAAGAGAGTAGCATTGTTACCATTGCCGTAATGATTGATACATCACTGCCTTCTGAGCCAATATTATCATAATCACTGCCTTCAAAAGCAATTTTCTTTACCTCTTCAAAAGTGCCCTCCTCTTGTCGAGAGGGTGTCAGAATACCTTTATTCAAAGCAAACATAACCGTTACATGGTTTTCTTTAGAGATAGGATTGTTTGTAAAGGCAAGGATACTTCCATTCTCAAAACCTACCTGTCCCGGGAATCCAAACCCCCAAACAGCGGCATTTTCATCTGAGATAGGGGTGCCGTCAGCAAGTAGTATCTCAACCTTCACATCCGTAGGTGTGGTATTCATTCCATCGTTTACGAAGCGGAAGTTTACACCGTCCATATCAGAATATCCACCCACAACATTATCCAGTTTATATTCAATGGTATAGCTGTTTTGACCATATTGGCTGATACCGAAACAGATTTCATAACCACTATCCGTAGGATGAATTCCACACTTTCTCGCCTTTTCTTCAAAGCTCCAATTGATGTTCCAATCATTCACTGTCTCATATCTTCCATTTTCATCTGAAACTACAAGGTTATGAATGGTCAGGAATTCAGGGGCTTTCATAGGAATGTAAACTTCCGTGCCCTCATTAAAGCGTCCTTCCCATTTCTGCGTAATATTCATAGAACCATCTTCTTGAATGACAGCCTGAATATCTATGGTATTCACTTGATTTGCACCAAAAACGAGAAACTGAGGTACAAATAGCAAAGCGACACATAAAATTATACTGCTTACTTTTTTTACCATGGTACACCTCATTTCATGCTTGGCATATTCGCTTTATCAGCCTGCTCCACAAGATATTCTCTCTGGCGAAAGCCCAGCATTGAAGCAATGAGAGAAGCCGGGAACATACGGATTTGACGGTTTAACTTTGTCACACTATCGTTATAAATCAAACGGCTTGTACGCACCATGTTTTCAAAGGTTTGCACAGCATCCATGGTTTTGATATAGGTCTCATTTGCTTTCAATTCAGGATACCGCTCTGCCACCATAGCAATCCTGCCTAATGCTTCAGAAATAATACCTTCTTGACGTTGCACATCATCGGGAGTAGAATTCGCCGTAATCACACTTCTTCTTGCCTGAATGGTTTCAATGATTGTTTCACTTTCATGCTTAGCATAGCCCTTTGTCAAATCCAAAAGAGCCGTCAGCGCATCAAAGCGGCTTGAAAGCTGAACTCCAATCTGACTCATAGCATTGTTGATATTCTCATCAAGTACTACCAGCTTGCGCTGGGTTGAGACAATCCATAAAATAAGTACCCCGATGATTACGATTATTGTAATGAGAGTTGGTAACATAATGTGATTCCTCCTTGTTTATGAATGGACAGACAAGCTTTTTTTCTCTGCCAGCCATTCTTCTTATTTGCTTTTACTCCCTATCAGATGCTTTCGAGTTAAAATTTACTTCAAGGGAATACTTCCCTAATAATAAGTAAAGATAAAGTAATGAAAAGCATCTGCAATTTCTGTTTCTATAATATCATCTTTAGTATCCCATGAAAACAAAAGAATACTCTAATTCAAAATTAACTTTCCCAGCTTTGTAGACGAAAAATACGTTGCCCTCAAGTATCCTATCGTATTTGATTTCACCCGAATAACTCTTCCGGGCTTATTCCAAATGCACAATTCACGTTAAAAGAACTTAAAAAAAGAGGGAAGAAGATTTACTCCGCTTCCAATGGAATATATACCACTCAGCTTAAGCGTCTAAAAAATGCAGGCATTATTGACTTATTTGTCGGACATTTTATTTCTGACAGAATAAAATATGAAAAACCATCACCATGTTTTTTTTGAATACTGTATCAAAAACATAGAAATGGTTTCTAATCATTCCATACTAATGGTAGGTGATAGCCCTACTTCTGATATAATAGGTGCAAAGAATGCGGGAATCGACTCTTGTTTCTATCAGCATAACAAAGATGTTACATGTAACAATGCTACATATACTATTAGCGACATTGCTCAGCTTTTAGATATTGTTACATTTTCAACTTAATGCCTTGGGTCAAAAAAAGTTTCAGCCGATTATTAATCAGGCAAACTGGCTATTGTAAAGTTCAGCATAAGGGCCGTTTGCTTTTAATAATGTGCTATGATTGCCCTGTTCTATGATATTACCGTTTTGCATATGCAAAATCAAATCGGCATCAACAATTGTAGAAAGACGATGAGCGATTACAAAGCTAGTGCGTTTTTTCATCAGTTTACCCATGGCTTTTCCAATCTCAATTTCTGTGCGAGTATCAACACTGGAAGTGGCTTCATCAAGGATTAACACAGCTGGATTGCACAGAAAAACTCTGGCTATGGTTAAAAGCTGACGCTGTCCAATGGATAAATTCTCCCCATCATTGCTGAGAACAGTATCATATCCATGAGGCATCGTGCGGACAAAGAAATCAACTCGCGCCGCTTTTGCCGCCGCTATTATTTCTTCCCTTGTGGCATCTGGTTTGCCATAAGCAATATTCTCTGCAATGGTTCCCTCAAACAGCCACGTATCCTGCAGTACCATGCCAAAATTATTCCGCAGATTTCCATGGGTCAGCGTGTGAATATCCTTTCCATCCAACAGAATCTGCCCACTATTTAATTCATAAAACCGCATCAGAAGATTTATAAGCGTTGTCTTCCCTGCCCCTGTACTTCCCACAATGGCAATCTTCTGTCCCGGCTTTGCCGAAAAGCTTACGTCCTGCATTAATATTTTTTCAGGGGAATAGCCAAAACGTACATGGCAAAAATCCACATATCCCTCAGCTCGTTCAATTGTTTCGGGGGAAACTGGCTCAGATGTAATTTCTTCCTCATCAAGGAGGGAATAAACTCGCTCCAAAGATGCCAATGAGGACTGCATGGAGTTCACCATAAAAGCAAGTTCTGTCAATGGCTCCGCCGATTGATTCACGTATTGGAAAAACGCCTGAAACACACCGATGGTCATAGTCCCATTCAAAAGCATATTTCCTCCAATGACTGCAATGGCAATTTGACCTAAACGGTTGATGAAACGAATGCCAGGATTAATGGCGTTTATCATAAAATCCGCTTTTTGAGAAGCCTCCGCCAAATCCTGCGTTGCCTGATGCATACGCCGAGAACTGTTCTGTTCCTGATTGAATGCTTTGATAATCATGCGACCACTGAAGTTTTCTTCTACCAGTGCAGTTACCTCACTGACACATTCTTGACGCTTTAATGCGGATTTCAAGGTTTTCGCAGAAACCGCCCTTGTCACCAGCAAAGAAATTCCCATAAACAGCAAAAATACCACTGTTAGTAAAATATTAAAACGAAACATCATAATCAGCGAACCAATAATCATACCTAAAGTAGTAAAAAGCTTTAGTATACCAGTCTGGAAAGCTTCAGACATTTTATCTAAATCGTTTGTCATTCGGCTTAAAATGGCTCCCGGTTTATTCCGGTCAAAGTAAGACAAAGGCAGTCTATTAAGCTTAGCGCTGATTTCGTTACGCAAGCGAAAACTCAAATTTTCCGCAAAACTTGCCATAAGAAAGGACTGAAGGAAGTAAAAAAAGCCTGTTACTAGGTAGATAATAAGTAAAAAGAAAATGTTGCGGCCTCCATCTGCCCACGTAATAGAAAACAACATGTCATTGGTAAAGGCTTCCTTGATTTTGCCCCACATGAAATCCACGATATAAGCGCTATACAAGGGTGCAACAACGGAAAGGAAGGTATAAAATACAACGGAAACCAGAACGACTCCCAACCGCTTATGCTGATCATTCACAGACTTCCACAGTCGTTTTATTGTGTTTTTTGCATCGTCAGGGGCGGCAACATCAAAGAATTCATGATCCATATCATTCTGCGCGCCTTCATCCATTTCAAATTCAGCCACGGTCTTCCTCTCCTTTCATTTGAGATTTTGCAATGTCTTGGTACACGAGGCATTGTTTCATCAACGTTTGATGTGTACCTATTCCTGCAATTTTCCCATCTTCTAATACAATAATTTGATCCGCATTCATAATTGTGCTGATACGTTGTGCAATAATTAAAACAGCTGAATCCTTTGTTTGTTTTTTTAATGCTTTCCGAAGTGCCGCATCTGTCTTAAAGTCAAGGGCTGAAAAGCTATCGTCAAAGACATACAAGTCTGCTTTTTTCATTAGGGCACGGGCAATGGAAAGCCTTTGTTTTTGTCCGCCGGAAAAATTTGTACCTCCTTGGGCCACGTGGGCCTTAAGTCCATCTGGCAGCTCAAATACAAATTCTGACTGGGCTACCGAAAGAATATGACGCATTTCATCCTCAGAAGCATTCTTGTACCCATACTCAAGATTATGTGCAATGGTACCGGAAAAAAGCCATGCTTTCTGGGTCACATAAGAAATATGTTCGCGCAGATGAGACTGTTCCATATCCCGAATGTCCCTATCATTCAGTTTAATGGAACCCTGTGAAACATCGTGAAAACGCAGAATCAGTTTTGCAATGGTGGATTTTCCACTACCTGTACTTCCAATAATTGCAGTGGTCTGTCCGCGCTTGCATATAAAACTCAGTTGACTCAACGTATTTTCAACCCCATCAGAAAAGCAGAAGCTGACATTTTCAAAACGAATAACGTCCTCACATGCCCTTATGATTGGTTCCGATGCGTTACCATCTTTTATTTCAGGCTCTAAGTCAAGGACTTCCTGAATTCTACCAATACAAACAAGGGCTCTTGGAAGCATAACCATCACCATCTGAGCCATGATGAGATAAAACAATATCAGGATGGCATACTCACTCAGTGCTATAATATCACCAATTTTCATGAATCCTGCCCCTGTTCGATTACCTCCCACGTAAAGTATTCCGACGATTATAAGATTGATTATCAACAATGCTGTGCTTTCCAATCCCGCAAACAAACGATTTACTTTAACAGAAACATCTCTGTAGCTTCCAAAGACCCCGCTCATCCTGTTTTCCTCAAAGGACTCTTTATTAAAAGCACGTATTACTCGAACGCCAGTGATGTTTTCTCTGATCACAATATTCATGCGATCAAGAAATCTCTGCAAGCGGCGAAAAAGGGGTGCAGCCTTTTTTATTACACACACTGCCATAATGAGAATAGCAAGGGTCACTCCTGACAAAATCCATCCCATCATCAAATCAATACGAAAGGCCATTACAATCCCCAGGATACAAACAACGGGCACAGGCAAAATCATCTGTACCACCATAATCACTGACTGCTGAACAACATTCACATCATTTAGTGTTCGAGTAATCATGGAACCTGTTCCAAACCGCTCCATATCTGACGAGGAAAAGCTCAGTGATTTATCATAGAGAGCGTTGCGCATATCCCGCCCGAGCTTTGCAGAAAGGCTAGCGCTTAGATAACTTCCAGCTAAAGCGCCAAAGCTAGTCAAAAGAGAAACAGCAATCATAAATAATCCTTGCCTAAGGATATAGTCCAGACTTCCGCCGCCAATTCCATGGTTAATAATATCAGCTGTAATGGTTGGAATCAGCAGACCACCAGCCACATCCAGCACCATCACGAGTATTACAAAAACCATTAGCTTTCCATATGGTTTCACAAATTTTATAATTGGTTTCATTGTCATTTCTCCATCAAAGCCGCCTTAATCTCTTCCTCCAACAGTTCACACTGTTTCAGGGACAAGGCAAAAAATTGATTCCTTTCATCTTCCGACATCTTATAAAAAATACGATTCTCCAGTTCAAAAAACGGATAAATCACCCGCTGGCAAAATTCCAAGCCTTGCTCCGTCAGCCGCAAAGCCTTATTATTTCGTGCTTTCGTAAGCTTTTCTAAAAAAACATAACCTGATATTACTAAGGAGCTGACAGCAGAATTCACACTTTGCCTAGGAATATGCCATAAATCTGCAATCTGATTTTGCGTGTAAATTTCGTCCTCACCACAAATGGTATAGAGAATCCAAAAAGCAGTATCGGAGAGGCCATAATAAGAAGCATATTCATGGTATAAATCTCCCTGTTTTCTGTAAAGCCGGTCTAACGCTGTACTAATTTCTTTCACCTTATCCATAGAATGCCTCCTCTAAATCTGATTTCGGATTTAATTTTATATCCGACTTCGGATTTTGTCAATCCTTAGATTAAAAAACTTTGTTCCACTTAGCACAACAGAAAGCATACCACTTCTAACACTTCCTTAATGGTTTGGAAATTATCCTAAAATCAATCTTAGTAAATATTCACACCGGTCTATCTTATTTACTATAAAGTTATCAAAAACATAGATTTGGCACTCTATCGCCCATATTTAATGGGCGGATGGATATTTTTTTAATCCTAACTTCTTAAGTTTGACTTCTTGCCCCTATTGCCATGTTTGCCCTGAAAATAATAAGATATTTCAATAAAATTTGATAAGCCTTAGAAATAAAATACAGGCTGTCACATTATGATTGTGACAGCCTGATCCTTGTATCTTTATTTTTCTTCAAATACTACTAACGAAGGTGTTTGGGTTCCATTGGAAGTAGATGCTGTTTTCTGTCTCTGTAAATCCATACGCTTCATCTCCTCATCCAATTTCTCAATGGTTTTCAGGGTATATTGAAATTCTGCATTATAGCTGATTGATAGCAAGGCCTTATCATATCTTGAGAAAGTCATAGAAGCAACTTCGCCGTTTTCCCCCTTAATATTGAATGTGATATTGGGGTCATCATTTGCAAATCCCTGACAGTTGTATTCAACTGAAGCAACAGCACCGTGAACAACATTGAACTTCTCGGCTGTTTTCTTTGCCAGCTCTGCATATTCACTGGTGTTCTCAGCAAGAGATGAATCATAACCTACTGAAACCTTTTTATTTAATGTTCTGCTATGAATGACAGAGAATATTTCGCCTGTTACTGAATCCACTTCAAAGCCGTAACTGATTACACCGTTAATGAGAACGTCTGCGCACCATGTAGAGCGGGGAATATTTTCGGTTGCGGGCTGATAACCCATTTCAATTACCTGTCCCTCTATACTTAGTCCATATATACTCCATAAGGCCTGTGCTCCGATTTCAGCAGCATCCTTCTTGGATATATCCTTATTTGTTGGGGTTTGACTGCGATAAAACGGAAGGTGAATGTCTTTTACAGTATAGTTTGCCTTTTTATAGCCGTCTGGCAGACTATTCTTATTGGTGTCAGTTAATTGTTTGTCGTAGCTTGTGGGTACCATATTTGTTTTATTATACTCTGCCGCTGTGGCTACCTGTGTAAATCCCTGAAACATCATTGTACTGGCTCCCATAATCATGAAAGCAGTAATAATGGAATTTTTTACACGTTTACCTTCTAATCTATTTTTTTTCATGTGAATCTCTCCTTTAATTATTTTTTGTTGTTGTGATCACATGAACCAGTCTACAGGGTCTGAATTATGGAATCATTATCAAGTTATTACTAAGTTGTAAAAGTTATATTTGCCGTCGTCCCTTTATTCGGGCAACTACTAAAGCTCAGTTTTGCATCATGACTGGAAGCGATCTGTTTACAGAGGGCAAGTCCCAATCCTGCACCACCATCTCTTCGATTTCTAGATTTATCTCCCCGATAGAAAGGTTCAGTAATCTGTGAAAGAACTTCGAGAGTCATTCCGTTACCATTATCTTGGACACTAATCGTTTTGCTTTCCGCATCCATATACGCCCTGACAAAAATATGTCCTCCTTTACCGCACGCTTTAATAGCATTGTCAATCAGATTGATAAGCATGCTTTCCATTAAACAAAACTCTCCTGGGATTGTTTCAATCTCACTGCTAAATTCTATCTGAATATCTTTTTCTACAAGCTTATTGTTTAGTGTTTGATGAACCGTCTCAAAGAGACTGAATACACTCAGATCTTCAAAGTTAATTTGGTTGTTCTGTAAGTTTGCCAGTTCCAGTAATTGAAACGCAACCGTCTGCAGGCGGCGACTTTCCGCCATGATATAATTCAATGCTGAAAGTCTGTCATCCTCAGATAAAACGGCCTTTTGCATATATTCGGCATATCCATAAATAGCAGTCAGAGGGGTACGAAGTTCATGGGCGAAATTATCTACAAATTGCTGCTTTTTATCTGCGGCATTTTTCAGTTCCGTCATCTGACGCTGAATTTCTTCCGCCATATGATTGAAACTCTTAGACATTTCAGTCAACTCGTCATGTCCTGATACAGGAAGTCTTGTTTCATATGCCCCATTGGCGATATCCTTAGAGGTACGTGATATCTGTTTAAGTGGGTCAAATATTCGATTCAAAACAATAAGAAGTCCAAAAGCGAATAGAACTGAGAGTACAAATCCGGCAAAGAATAATATGTTTTTCAGCCGATTCCATGAACTTACGGCCTCTGTGGTATCATACAGGTAGACCAGTGTATAGGAATCATAAGGATCAGGTAGTTTTCCTGAAACAATAATATAAGTTTTTTCATCAACCTTCCGTATTGTTGCCAAACGGTTACCATTATCCGGCGGCTCTATGAAATTACTCTGTATCACAGTCCCGCTTTTACCAGAATAAACCAATTGATTATTTTTGTAAAATGCAATACCTGCCTCATTATTTCCCGATAGGTAGCTATATGGCTGAAGCAGTGCATTCAAAGAACCATCAATGTCCCCGCCTCTACCTTCCACGGCGTCTATATCCTTTATCAAAGCAGATACTATAAAATAGTGTTGGCTAAGACTCCTCTCTTCCCCACGGTTTAATGTATCTTTGAACATAGCCACAGAAACAATAAAAATTCCTAGGTTAAAGAAAAAGAGAAAAAGAGCTAAAGTGGTTAAAAAGGTACGCTGCTTCATCGGCCTGCCTCCAAACGGTAACCCAGTTTATATACCGTTTTTATTCGATCTTCCCATCCTAGCTTTTTCCGTATTTTTTGTATATGCACATCCACGGTTCTGGTATCTCCCTCAAAATCGTAACCCCAAACCAATTCCAAAAGTTTTTCTCTTGAAAGTGCAATATTACGATTATTCACAAGAACCTCCAGCAATTCATATTCCTTTGGCGTACAATCTACCAACTGCCCACTATGGAATACCTGACGGCTGCTAAAATCAATTTTTACATTTCCTGTTTCAAAATAATTTGCCGTTTTCAGCGTTCGCCTTAAAACCGCTTCCACACGAGCCAGCAATTCCAACATTTCAAAGGGTTTTGTCAGATAATCATCCGCTCCTAATGACAAACCTTTGACACGATCAGGCAGACTGTTCTTTGCAGTTAGAAAAATGGTGGGAATTTCATTTCCTTGCTTTATCACTTCAAACCCATCAAGGCCAGGCAGCATAATATCCAAGATCATCAAATCATAAGACTGCTGTTTCATTTGGGAAATGGCGGCTTTCCCATCAAATACTGACTGACATTGATGCCCCACCAGCTGTAAGTTTCTTTTTACAAGTTCATTGATCGCCTCTTCATCTTCAACAATTAATATAAATGCCAATTGATCACCTCCACATTGCAATCATCATACCAACCTTTTATTATAGAGTTGTAAAAAGTTGAAAATTTTTGCCTTATTTCATATTTCTGTTGAAACCTCCATTGATGAACAGCATTCGTACAACAATTATGAATCACTTAAAGCCCTAAAACTGGATCTCTTTTCTATTGCGCATAATAAAAACTCAATCTCTTTTTAATGAGATGAATTTGACTACACTACTCCTAGCATCTATGTCATCTTACCACCTTCGTAATAGGTATATCAAAAAGAAGGAGCATTGTAATAATTTCTAAAGAAGATTGTAACTCTTTTGACATTGAAAAAGCCTACTCCATTATGGTAAAATTTACAAATTAATTAGATAAATTTATAGGGTGGTGTTTATTAATGAAATATACATCTGCAGAAGCAGCAAAATTCCTTCGCAGTCTAAACGATGAGTTATATACATTAAAACATAAAGAGGATATGAGCTCTACTTTTATCGCTGCAGTTGGGGAAGATTTAGAATCTGCTCGCCCAGATTATGACTATAAAGACATGCAAATAAAATTAGCTGAAATTGAAATGAAAGTTCGCAAGGTAAAACATACCATTAATCAATTTAATCTTGATCATATGGTTCCTGGGTTTGATATGACTATAGACCAAATTTTAGTATATATACCTCAATTATCTGAAAGAAAGCAAAAACTATCTTTGATGCGTAACAGATTGCCCAAGCAGAGGGAAAATAACTCAAGCTTCCGTGGTACGCCTATTATTGAATATGAATATACAAATTATAATTTGGAAGAAGTAGAAAATGATTATAAAAAAGTTTCAGATGAATTGGCAAAGGCACAGACTTCTCTTGACGTGATGAATAGTACGGAAATTATGGAAATAGACTTTTAAAATTTTTCCAGAATGGTGCTTGAATACAATGAAATTTAATTTATTTTAATGAAAAGATGGGTCAATGTAAAAGTTTAAAGTTTATGTCATTGTCTTCCGTTATTTTCTGTTATCTGTTATTGTTTAATGTTGAAAATCAAAAAATTTAAATTGTAATCTTTCATACTATTCAAAAACCTAATGCACTAAAATGACAGCCGAGGTTTGGTTTTAGGCTGTCATCTTTATACATCCATCGTATGAGTTTTAATCAAGCCTAATCATTTTTTCTTTACTGTATATGTCTATAGTAACAGCCTAGGGAGGATTTCATGAAGACACTAAAAACACAAGGAATTGACTATATCGAGCCTTTAGATGGTACGATTGAATGGTATTGGGGAATGAATTTTACACATGGCGATCTTTATGAGGCTGAGGAAATCTTTAGGCAAGGAAGCTTTACAAAGAAGCACAAACTCTTATTTATCCATTACCCAGATGGGAGAGTCATTCAACCAGTGGTTGCCAAAGAGGGGCAATATTTCGGAAAACCAATTTATTACAACAATCATATAGTACTATTGATTGCCGATTTTCAAGCAGGTGAAATAAATATATTGGAACTTGACGATTTACTACAGCAAACCTCAATATTGACCGCACTACCTCTTTCAAATATAAAAGATTGCTACAATTTGATGTTAAAAACATCACCCTTGATGCTTACCAGACAATCAAGCAGTAAAACGTTTCAAATTTTATGGCCAGAAAAAATTGAATTTAAAGTAGACATTAGAGAAAGCTTCTGCTTTAGAGACAAAGAAAAACTATACTTCTCAATGTGGTATGAGGAACCCGATTACTATGAAGAAATTGTCGTACGAAACATTGAAACAGGGGAAATATTAGACAGAATACCAGGCTCTCTAATGATTATGCCAGATGGACAAAAATGGATTTTAGAATCTCATTTTTAGCTCATATCACTGCTATTGACTTCAGATACCTTTGATACCTTTTAAAAATCAGGTTTAGTATTTCATCATAACTATTTTTACGTCACACTACTCAAACAAAAAACATTCATCTAAGAACAGGGAATATTTTTTACTAATTTACAGTAGCATCATCTTTTTTTTGCAGTTAAAATTTATTTAACTGCAAAAAGGATGATGAGAAAGTTTTAATAAATGCTTATAACATTATGAAGCGATTACTCCATTGCCAATCGACTTCCCAGTTCAAACGCTTTCTGACAGTCCATGGGAAATTGCTCTGCCTTTACACGAGCTTTTCGAGCTTCATCAAATTTTGATGCTTCATACATTGAATAGTCTTTAAACTGATAGGTATCATTGCTAATAAATATTTCTGATTGTCCATGAAACAACTCCAGCAGCACCTGATTTTGCTTAAAGATGGCTTCATAATTCATCGCTTTCATTTCTTCTTTCGTTACATTCATCGTATATAAAAATGCAGAAACAATTTTCCCCTGAAAAACAGATCTATCTCCCCTGTTATAAGATAGACTCGGGAATATCAGACGCTCAAGAAAAGAGCGCATTTCACCAGTAACGTTTCCGAAATATATAGGAGTGCCCAACAAAAGCACATCACAATTCAATATTTTTTCAAGAACTTGTCTAAGCCCATCCTGAATGGCACAGATTCCATTACAAAGACTTCCTTTTCTTTTGCAGGCAAAACAACTATAACAACCTTTGAACTCTATTTCGTAAAGATTAATTAGTTCAATTTCCCCTCCCCTTGTTTCTGCACCCTTAAGGGCGCTTTGAAGCAATTTGGCGGTATTTCCACCTCTTCTTGGACTCCCATTTATAGCAATAACTTTCATAGCTACCTCCACTCTTTTCAGCCATCAATTATGATAAAAACATATTTCTATAACTGTTTGACCGATTGTTTATCTCCAAAGAATTTTTATTTATAGTATTTTAGAAATTAATTTATCAGCAATTAGTGATTTGGAAATACACATTGCCTTTATTATTTTTTTCAATCGGGTATGGTGAGAGGTTCCTTCCTTAAACTTCAACTGTGCCTTTTCACATTTATTGATAATTGAAGATATGGGTTTTAGTGCTTCCGTTAAATCTGCTTCTGTATATCTATTCAAAGATTCGTCGTGCAGTATGAATGACTTTGAAATATACAATGCTTTTATCCTATTCTTAAGAAGTGTATGCTGGGAAGAACCCTCAATAAACTTCGGTTGAATTTTTTCACATTTGCTAATGGTTGGAATTATTATTTGAAGGGCTTCTTCTAGCTCTACCTTTGTGTAACAATTCATATCATCCTCCATAAGTATTTCCTTAAGATATCGTGTTTCACGACTCCTCTACTAGCTTTATAATGAGGGTAACTGTATGGAATTCAAATCTACTTTCAAAACGACCAAATGTCTTTTTCATAATCCCATTGCATTTATCTTGTATCCTATTATAAATAATATCAATAGGTACGGAAATCGTCAACAAACATAAATATCTCCAAGTAAATTTTAAAAATCTGAGCAAAATTACTTGAAAGGCACCTCCTTTTAGGATGTGCCTTTCATCAAAATTATTCCTACATTCCCATATCTCTTTTCTTCACTGGTATCCATATTTCACTTCTATACTGGGGGTTTGCTGTATCAGAACTTTCATTCCACAAAATTTCAGGACCTTTCGCCGCCTCATATCCCGAGGATGGAAACCATTCAGAATATATCCTACCCCAAACATTTTGAAGGGTCTCTGGAAACGGTCCAATGGATTCAAATACTGCCCAAGTACCAGCATCAATTTCTAATACATCAAACTTGGTAATTTCATTTTTCGATGTTGCTACACCAATGTAGTGATCCAACTCTCCTGTTTCTTCCATTCTTTCTTCCGAGAAATTAGTTGATGCGCTAATAATACCTAATGGTTCTACATCTGATATTGATTTTAATTGTTTCACAGCATCTGGAGTCAAGAATTCACTCATTTTTGCTATTTCCCGATTCACACCTTCAAAAACAATTGGAACTCTCTTTTTAAATCCTACCAAATTAAATTTTTCTTTCTCAACAATGCGGTAATTCATTTCGCTGCCTCCTTTGATTGATAGTTGAAAGGTCATTTTTGGATACGCTTTTAGTTGAATATTCTCATTTCTTGCTTCTGAAGGGAGAATACCATGGATAGAATGAAAGGCGCGGGTAAAAGAATCAGCGGAGCCATAACCGTACTTTACTGCAACATCAATAATTCGCAAGTTTCTATCTTTCAAATCAAGGGCAGCAAATGTTAATCTTCTTCTTCGGATATATTCTGACAAGCTGATTCCCGATAAAAAAGAAAACATACGCTTAAAATGATATTCCGAACAGTAAGCAATTCTTGAAATCTCACTGTAATCAATTTCCTCAGTCAAGTGTTCTTCAATATATGTCATTGCATAATTCATATAAATTACAGAATCCATTCAATAACCTCCTTTCTTTATCAATCGTATCAAAGGATATAGCCGGCCATCCGACAATCTGTGCACAATATCATCG
>JAEZPX010000273.1 GCA_023413275.1 Bacillota bacterium
GTCCATATCAGCATGGCGAGGTTTTTGTTACCGAGGATGGCGGAGAAACAGACTTAGACTTAGGGCATTATGAAAGATTTATAGACGAGAATTTAAAGGTTACCAACAACATTACCACAGGAAAAATTTATTGGTCTGTTTTGCAAAAGGAAAGAAAGGGAGAATATTTAGGCGCCACAGTGCAGATGATCCCCCATATTACCAATGAAATTAAGGGTCGTGTTTACGCCGCAGGAGAGGGTGCAGATGTGGTGATAACTGAAATTGGTGGTACTGTAGGTGACATGGAAAGTACACCCTTTTTAGAGGCCATAAGACAAGTAGGCAGAGAATTGGGCAGAGAACACTGTCTTTATATTCATGTAACGTTGATTCCTTATCTAACCAAGGGCAAGGAAATGAAAACAAAACCAACACAGCATTCCGTTAAGGAGCTCCTTTCCATTGGAATTCAGCCTGATATTATTGTTTGTCGTACAGAGCGTCCCATCAGTCAAGATATGAAGGATAAGTTAGCCCTATTTTGTAATGTAGATGAGGATTGTATCATTGAAAATTTGGATGCTGACAGTCTTTATGAATTGCCTTTGATGTTGCGGGATGAAGGTTTAGGAAGCATCGTATGCCGCAAGCTCAGTATGGAAGAAAAGCCCATGGAGCTTAGTGACTGGATGGAGATGCTGGAGAAAGAACGTAATCCAAAGCAAGAGGTTACCATCGCTTTGGTTGGGAAGTACGTGGAATTGCATGATGCATATCTCTCCGTTGCCGAGGCACTGCACCACGGGGGCATTTATCATCAGGCAAAGGTGAAAATCAACTGGGTGGACTCTGAGGAATTAACGAAGGAAAATGCCCATGAAATTCTTGGTTCTTCACAGGGGATTTTGGTTCCCGGAGGATTTGGTAATAGAGGCCTCCTGGGCAAAATGGAAGCAATTCGTTATGCAAGGGAGAAGGATATCCCTTTCTTTGGGATTTGCTTGGGAATGCAGTGCGCAGTGATTGAGTTTGCAAGAAATGTTTTGGGATGGAAGTCTGCCGATTCCACAGAGGTAGATGAAAAGACGGAATACCCTGTGATTCATTGGATGCCTGACCAAAAGGATATTAAAAATTTAGGTGGTACTATGCGTTTGGGGGCTTATGAATGCCAGATTGCGGAGAATTCCTTTGCCAGAAAGGCTTATGGTGAAGCAGTTATTTGGGAAAGACACCGTCATCGTTTTGAATTTAACAACAACTATCGGGAAGCATTGACCAATGCAGGACTTACCATTACAGGCCTGTCCCCTGACGGAAGATTGGTGGAAATGGTTGAAAACCAAAATAACCGCTGGTTTGTGGGGGTGCAGTTCCATCCTGAGTTTAAATCAAGACCCAACAGACCCCATCCGCTGTTTAGAGACTTTGTTGGCGAAGCCTTGAAAACAGAGATAGAATTGTAAGAAAATCTTAAACAAAAAATAGCCGTTTTCTAAGATTTTTCTGTTAGAATGAAACATGTAAGGGGGAAATACTCTATTTATAAAGGAGGAGTTCCGAAATGAATTCAGAAAAAAAAGAAAAGGTATTGGTACTTGTTACCGCACAAAAGAATGCCTTACGATTGATTGACTATGGTTTTTCCATGTCACTGGCAAACGATGGAGAGTTACATATTTTGCATGTGCAAAAGGGAAACAGTGTATTTGATGGATTGGATACTTTAAAGCGGTTACAAGAACTGATAGATTACGGCAGCAGATTGGGTGCCTGCATCCATGTTCAGTGTGATAACGATGTGGCTGGATATGTGGGTCAATTTGTGGAAAAAGAGAAGATTACCCGTGTGATTTTAGGCGAGGGTCCTATAACAAAGCAGGAGAAGGCCCTTGGCGAGTGGGATCGCATTATTGATATTATCCCCGAGGAAGTTATGCTGCACGTGGTGGCAAGAGAAGAAACAAAGCTTCATCGTATGATTGTATAAGAAAGGGAGCCGAAAATCGGCTCTCTTTTTTACGGATTATTCAGGTAATTTTGATTTTTTGTTGCAATCGGACAAGAATTATATTATCATTGCAAAGAGTGGAGAAATCTGTAACAAAATAGTTTTCATTGGTTGATAAAAACAGCATGTGAATTGTTTTTTGCAACATTTCTCGATAAAGATATAGAATTAAAGGAGAGAGAAAAAAATGAGTTTATATGAAAGCTGGATGGAAAAGGCATTTTCTCAAGAGGGCAGAAGTGTGGATGCGGTTTGGGATAGTTATTTGCCAAAAGAACAGCGTATTTATGAATATATTATCGGTGAAAAGGTAAAATCCTTAGAGGGAACCGTTGCAGAATTGGCAGTTCGTTTCAATATGAATGCAGAAGAAGTTGTTGCTTTTGTGGATGGTATTAACGAAGCCTTGCCAGAGAAATATGAAATGGAAGATTTAAAAGAAGACACAAAGATTTCTTTGCAGATTAATTTTGAAAAGCTTTACAAGAAAATGGTTGAATATAAGGCAGAGCATCTTTATAATCTGCCACAGTGGAATGGAATTTTTGATATTGAAACACGTAAGAGAATGATGTTGGAACAGAAAAATTCTCGTACAGTAATCAAAGGAGAAAAAATCGGACGCAACGATCCTTGCCCTTGTGGAAGCGGCAAAAAATACAAAAAATGCTGTGGAGCAAACCAATAAAAATGGAAACAAGACTGATTAAGATCAGCACAGAAAACCCAGAAGCTGACCTTGTTGAGGAAGCCGCCCGTGTTTTGCGAGAAGGCGGACTTGTGGCCTTTCCAACAGAAACGGTTTATGGCTTAGGGGGAAATGGGCTGGATAGCGAGGCTTGTAAAAAAATATATTTTGCCAAGGGGCGTCCATCGGACAACCCCTTGATTTTGCATATTTCCCAAATCAGTGAGTTGCGTCCCATTGTGCGGGAAATTCCCCCAAAGGCGCAAAAGCTGATGGATGCATTTTGGCCTGGCCCTCTTACCATGATTTTTCCAAAATCCGATATTGTCCCTTTGACCACTACAGGGGGCTTGGATACGGTTGCAGTACGCTTCCCATCCCACCCTGTGGCCATCGCAATCATTCGTGCTTCAGGCTTGCCTATTGCAGGGCCTAGTGCAAATTCCTCAGGGAAACCCAGTCCTACAAGGGCGTCTCATGTGGCCTTTGATTTATCCGGTAAAATTAATATGATTGTTGACGGCGGTGCGGCTGAATGGGGACTAGAGTCTACCATTGTTGATGTATCGGGAGAGATTCCCGTTATTTTACGTCCCGGCGCCATAACCAAGGAAATGATGGAGGCTGTGGTGGATGAGATTCTCATTGACCCGGCCATTTTGTCAAAGCCTTCTGATGATTTGCGCCCGAAAGCCCCAGGGATGAAGTATACACACTATTCCCCGGCGGCAAAGGTGACCTTAGTAAAAGGGGATGCAAATGCTGTGATAAGCAAGATTAACCAGCTTTGTGCCTCTGATGGTGCAAAGGGCAAAAAGACAGGGGTTATGGCAACGGAGGAAACAAAGGAATTCTATCAGGCGGATGTGGTGCTTTCTCTTGGAAAGAGGGAAAGTCCCGAGGAAATTGGTGCAAACCTATTTAAGATTTTACGAAAATTTGATTTTCTTGGAGTGGAAATGGTTTATTCCGAAGTATTTCCTGAAATTGGAGAAGGCTTAGCCATAATGAATCGCTTGAATAAAGCGGCAGGCTATAGCCGTATTGATGCAGAATAAAAGATAAGGAGTGAGCAGGATGTTAGCATTAGGTTGTGACCATGGCGGATTTCCGCTAATGGCAGAGGTAATCAAATATTTGGATGATAACAAAATTCCTTATAAAAACTTTGGGACTTTTTCTGAGGAGTCCGTTGATTATCCTGAGTTTGGCAAGCTGGTAGCCCATGCCGTTGCAGATGGAGAATGCGAACAGGGCATTTTAATCTGTGGAACAGGAATTGGTATTTCCATTGCCGCAAACAAAGTAAAGGGAATTCGTGCTGCTCTTTGTGGTGATGTTTTTTCCGCAAAAGCAACAAGAGAGCATAATGATGCCAATATTCTTGCTATGGGCGCTCGCGTTACTGGCGCGGGTCTTGCTTTGGAAATAGTAAAGGCTTTTTTGGAAACGCCTTTTTCCAATGATGAACGTCATATAAGAAGAATTAAACAAATTGAAGACTGAAGAGACTGACAAGAAAGAAGGAACGAAAATGAGTAAACTGTTCGTATCTGAACACCCTATGATTCAAAGCAAAATGGCGATGCTGAGAAACAAAGAAACCGGTTCAAAGGAATTTCGTGAAATTATCGGAGAGGTTGCAATGCTTTTATGCTACGAAGCCACAAGAGATTTGCCTTTGGCAGATATTGAAGTGGAAACACCCGTGGCTATGGCACAATGCCGTGTGATTGATGCAAAGTTGGCAATCGTACCCATTTTGAGAGCGGGCATCGGTATGACAGACGGGCTTATCAATTTAATGCCTACTGCGAAAATCGGTCACATTGGTTTGTATCGTGACCCTGAAACTTTAAACCCTGTGGAATATTATTGCAAGCTTCCCAGCGATGTTGAAGAAAGAATCGTATTCTTGACTGACCCTATGCTGGCAACTGGCGGTACTGCAGAGGCGGCAATTGGATTTTTAAAGGATAAAGGTGTTAAAAATATCATCATGCTTTGTATTTTAGCTGCTCCCGATGGTGTTAAGAAAATTCAGGAAGCTCACCCTGATGTTGATATTTATGCAGCGGCATATGACGGCATGCTAAATGACCATGGGTATATCGTTCCTGGCTTAGGTGATGCAGGCGACAGAATCTTCGGAACAAAATAATTGAAAAAGTAAGGGGATTTTCATATGCTTCCATCTTTTTTTAGAGGTGGAGGCTGCTTGGCAGATTGCGGCATGATAATCCCCATTTTCCTGTATAGGGAGTTTCTCCCCACTGTTAGGAGAGGATTTTTAAATGCAACATAATTGGATATTATATATAGCGGCTTTTGCCAGTGCCTTTGCGATTACATTGGTTGCAACCCCTTTTGCAAAATGGATATCCATAAAATGCGGTGCCATTGATTATCCAAAGGACAGAGGCGTTCATAAAAAACCCATGCCCAGAATGGGTGGTGTTGCCATTGTATTGGGCTTTACCGTTACTGTTTTAATGGTTTTCTTTTTTGACAGAGGTATGAGTACCAAACAGTTTGTTGGTTTTTTGAGCGGAGCACTGTTGATTGCAGCCCTAGGCGTTTTGGATGATATGAAGAATCTCCCGGCAAAACTAAAATTCTGTGTGCAGATTGTGGCGGCACTGATTGTCATTTTTTCCGGAATACAAATCAATGTGGTGCTTTGGCCTGTAACTGCGGCTTTGCAGAAGTTCAGCATTCCCATTACTTTGGTTTGGATTGTTGGGGTAACCAATGCGGTGAATTTGATTGACGGTTTAGATGGTTTGGCGGCAGGGGTCTCCTCTATCGCAGCATTAAGCCTCATGGTACTGTGTATTATGACAGGTAGTAATACTGCGGTGGTTTTAACTGCTGCCTTGGCAGGTGCTTGTCTAGGATTTTTGCCCAGAAACTTTAATCCTGCAGAAATTTTCATGGGGGATACGGGTTCTACATTCCTTGGGTTTGTTTTATCTGTAACCAGTATTCTTGGTGTGTTTAAAGGGTATGCTCTTTTGGCAGTAAGTGTCAGCGTTTTATGCCTTGGGCTACCAGTATTTGATACAATTTTTGCTATGTTGCGCAGAATGGCGAAACACCAGTCCATTATGCAGCCTGATCGAGGGCATTTGCACCATCGTCTCATTGATCGAGGATTTTCTCAAAAACAGGCGGTGTTGATTTTATATGCTATCAGCTTTTGTTTAGGATGTTTGGCAATTTTTATTTCTTTTAAAGATTCCAGAATTATTGTGGTGGTATTGCTCACTGTAATTTTGTTAAGCTTTATTATTTATTATTTTAATGTTCATGTAAAACATAAGAGTAAATAAAAAAAGGCTGTCCATAGACGCATATTGTCGATGGCAGTCTTTTCTTAACCTTTAAGTTATGATATACTAAAAGGTACGAAAATATCAGGATGTAGAGGAGGCCGCGTATGGCACGGGATATTTGTATCTCAAATGAATTTATTGAAAAAGAACTGCCTTTGGCGCCTCCGCTATATGTTTCTGTCTATCTGATGACAAGAGCCTTGGAGGATGCTGATGCGGCAACCATTGCCCAAAGGCTGAATGTTTTAGAAAGTGACGTGGTTCGAGCTTGGCAATATTGGCAGGAACGAGAACGAGTAAAACCGATTGAACAGGCGTCCACAAGGGTTTTTATGGAGCAAAAGCCTGAATACAGTATGGCAGAGCTATCAGAATATATGAAGCATGGTGAAATGAAAGCTCTGTTGCAAACGGCTCAGCGCAAATTGGGCAAGCCTTTAACCCAGCAAGATATCAGTATGATATTTGGTTTGTACGATTGGCTTGGTTTTTCTATAGATTTAATTGAGGTGTTGCTTTCTTATTGTGTTTCCGATGGATTTAAGGGAATGCGTTACGTGGAAAAAGTGGCTATGGCTTGGGCAGAAGAGGGCATCCAAACTGTGGACAAGGCAGTGGAATACATAGAAATGAGAAAAACAAGCTTTCATACGATTATGCGTGCCTTTGGGCAAAGCGGCAGAATGCCTGTGGAGGGCGAAGAGACCTATATGAAAAAATGGTTGAGAGAGTATGAAATGTCCATTGATGTCATAAAGGTGGCTTGCGAAAGAACGGTAATGCAGACGGGAAAAGTGAGTTTTGCTTATGCCGATAGCATTTTAAAAAAATGGAAAGATGCAGGAGTGAAATCTCCTGCTGATATAGAAGCTTTGGATCGGGCTTTTGCTGCGAAAAAGACAGTAAAAGCTGGGGAGCAGAAAGCTGTGGCTACACAGCCAAAGCAAAATCGATTTATCAATTATCCCCAAAGACAATGGGATTTTGAAAAATTGGAGAAGCTGCAACGAGAAGAACGAGATAAATGGTGAAGGAGGCGGGAGCTTTGGCAACGAGAACGCAGATATTTCGTGAAATATTACGGGAGTACGATAGCTTGCGCACCAAAAAGGCTGGGGAGCTGCGGGAGAGAAAGGCTGTGCTTTTTGAAAGACTGCCCCGCCTAGCAGAAATTGAGCAGGAAATGGCGTTGTTGGGAACAAAAACTGCCAGAATGGTTTTGCAGGGTGAGGTTGAAGCCAAGGATATTGTAGAGCAGTTGAAAATGGGACAAAAGGTTTTGGAAGAGGAACGTAGTCAGATTTTGGCGGTCCATAACTTATCTCCCCAAATTCTTGAGGTGGAATATGCATGCCCCGAATGCAAAGACACGGGATACATTGGTACGGAGCAATGCCTTTGCATGAAAAGACGATTGATGGACAAACTTTATGACCAGTCCAATGTGCGGGATATGATAAAAGTTGAAAATTTTGATAACTTTAATTTTGCATTATATAGCACCAATCCTTCAAAGGAAGAAGGAATTTCTCCTAAAGCAAATGCAGAAAAACTCTACCGCAGAGCATTAGCATTTGTAGAAGAGTTTGGCAATGGGGCAAACCTTTTGATTTACGGTGGAACGGGCTTAGGAAAGACCTTTCTTTGTAACTGTATTGCCAAGGATTTATTGGCAAAGGGACATACCGTTTTATATCTTACGGCGGGGCAGTTATTCAGAAAACTGGAGGAGCAAAGGTTCCATAGAGATGATGATGAGGAGGAGGCCAAGGAGTGGGATCAAGAGCTGTTGGAAGCAGAACTTTTGATTATTGATGACTTGGGAACAGAATTTTCCACAATATTTACCACTTCGGAGCTTTTTCGCATTGTAAACGACAGAAAATTAGCAAAAAGGGCTGTTGTGATTTCTACTAACTTAGGTCCAACAGAGTTGATGAGTCTTTATTCTGATCGTGTTACTTCTCGTTTTTTTGGAGAGTTTGAGCAAATGAAGTTTTTTGGTGATGATATTCGCATTATTAAAAAATATCAAAAAAAATAAGATCTATTAAAGGAACGTTTGGCTTTGCATAAGCTAACGTTCCTTTTTGCTGCTAAGGGTTATGGAAAATCTTCTAAAAAGTTGTCAAAATAATCATGCAATTGTAAAATGATTTGAGAAAATGGGAACAATTCACATTGTAAGATGGTGCTTATTGGATAGGAGATCAACCATCATTAGTGGTTGATCTCCATTCAATGTGGCTTTTCTATGAATCTGTAGTAAAATTTAGACATAAAGAATTGTCGGGTATGATC
>JAEZPX010000253.1 GCA_023413275.1 Bacillota bacterium
GTTTTAGGCAATAGTGATAGAATTATTGTTATGAGAGAAGGCGAAATCGCAGGTGAATTGCATTATAAAGATGCTACTGAGCAAAATGTAATTGAACTTGCAAGTTTAAATAGTAAAAATACTTAAGAATAGTTATTGAGAGGTATAATGATATGGAAAAAATAAAAGCATGGCTAAAGAAAAACATGGTTATTGTGTTTTTGATCGGTTTGTGCATTGGGTTTGGCGTAACGACAGACACTTTTTTCACAACAAAAAATGTTATGAACCTAACCTCACAGATGGCTATTAATGCCCTTTTGGCAACCGGTCTTACTTATGTAATTATCCTTGGGGGAATCGATATTTCCGTTGGTTCCGTAGCGGCTCTTGCGGGGGTATTTTCCGCAATGGTTGGGTTGATGTTCCCGAATATGTCCGTATCCATGTCCATCATAATCTTAATTGTATCTTCTTTGATTATCGGTGGCATCTGCGGCTTCTTCAATGGCATCATGATTACTAAATTTAAAGTAGTGCCTATGATTACCACATTGGCTACGATGACGATTGCCAGAGGTGTAACCTATATTGTTACAGGCGGAACGGCTGTCTTTGGTTTGCCTACCCAATTTTCATGGTTGGGTGCAGGCCGATTGCTGGTGACGGATTCTCATCCCAATGGTATCATTCCAATTATTACATTATTTACCATTATCGTTGTGGCACTGATGCATATTTTGCTTTCCAAAACAGTGTTTGGCAGACATGTATATGCAACTGGTTCAAATTTACAAGTGGCGCACCTAAGTGGTATTAATACAAACAGAGTTATATTAAAATCTCATATTTTGTGTTCCATTATGGCGGCTCTGGGTGGTGTATTGGTTGCATCTAAGTTACAAAATGGACAACCTGGCGCTTGTGAAGGCTATGAAATGTATGCTATTGCTTCAACGGTTCTAGGGGGTACAAGCCTTGCCGGTGGAAGTGGTTCTGTTGGGCGTGCAATGTTTGGTGTTGCCATCATCGCCGTTATTAACAATGGTATGAATTTATTATCTATCTCTTCCTATTGGCAGAAGGTAGTAATTGGCAGTATTATTTTATTGGCTGTTATTTTTGATATGTCACAAAAGAAAAAGGCATAAGGCTTGGAAAAAGGTGTATGATGAGATATTATTTGATTTTAGACATAGGTGGAACAAAGACATCAGGTGCATTGTTTACGGAAGATGGAAAAATCGTGGATGATTATGTACATGTGGCGCCCTCAAAAACTTTCTTAGGGGAAGAGGCGGTATATCAAAATACCAAAGATGTATTGTTGCATATTATAAATCATTTTTCTCTTAAGAAAGAAGAAATTTTAGGGATAGGTGTTGGAAGTCCGGGGCCTTTGGATGCGGAAAAGGGCGTTATAATTCATGCTCCATTGATGGGATGGCACAATTTCCCTATCGTAGAACGTTTGGAAAGCGATTTTGGAACGAAGGTTATGTTAGACAATGACGGCAATCTGGGTGCACTTGCCGAGGTGCGAATGGGTGTCGCAATGGGATTGAAAAACGTAATCTATATGACTGTAAGCACTGGTTGTGGCGGTGGCATTGTTGTGAACGGTGAAGTGTATCGTGGTAGTTCCAGTGGTGCAGGAGAGGTTGGGCATATGTCCATTATGCCTGAAGGTTTAAAATGTCCTTGTGGCAGCGTGGGTTGTTTTGAGTTATACGCCTCGGGTACTGCGATTAATCATCGCCTGAAAGAGGATATGGAAAAGGGTATCCAAAGCAAGGCTTTTGATTTGGCGGAATATAAGGTGGAAAACTTAAATGGAAAGGTGTTAAATGAAGCGGCAGAGCTTGGAGATGCATATGCCCTTGAAGTTTATCGCAAAGAGGGTTATTATTTAGGAATAGGAATTGCAAATCAATTTAACTTCTTTAACCCCGATACCATCGTTTTAGGTGGTGGTGTTACAAAGGCAAAGAAATTTTTCCATGAAGCTTTAATGGAAACCTTAAAAGAACGTTGTATTCAACCAATCAGTGATAGCTCAGTAAGATATTCTGTGATGAACGACAGAGTTGTGCTTTACGGTGCATATTGCTTGATTAAAGAATACACAGATAAAAAACAATGAGATAGGAGTGTTTATTATGGGAGATGTGAAAATGAGAGGTTTAGTGACTTTAAAAGAAATTTTAGAGCATACAAGAAAAGAAGGCTATGCAGTTGGCAGTTTCAATTTCAATGGTTATGAAGATGCACAGGGAATTATTAATGGCGCGGCAGAAAAAAATTCACCGGTGATTTTAATGGCATCTATGGGTGCTTGCAAATATATTGGTCTGCATCAAACAGTTGGGATGGTTAAGGGTATGGCGGCTTCTGTGGATATTCCCGTTTGCCTGCATTTAGACCATGCAACAGATATGGACTATATTAAAGAAGCAATCAAGGCAGGGTTTTCCTCTGTTATGATTGATGCTTCCGCAGAGGACTATGAAATAAATATTCAAAAATCAAAAGAAATTGTTGAGTTTGCAAAGGATTATCATTGCTCTGTTGAAGCTGAGTTGGGCAAAGTTGGCGGGAAGGAAGAAAATATCGTAGTTTCTGATGAAAAAGCAACCTTTACCCAGCCTTCCGATGTTCCTCGTTTTGTTAAAGAAACAGGCATAGATGCTTTGGCAATTGCATTTGGTTCTGTTCATGGCTTCTACAAAAGCGAACCAAAGTTGGATTTTGAGCGTTTGGCTGAGATTGCAAAAATTACAGATTGCCCCTTGGTTCTCCACGGTGGTACTGGCATTCCTGTAGAAGATTTCAAAAAATGCGTTGTATCAGGCATTAGCAAGATCAACGTTGGAACAGAGTTCAAAAAGACTTTCACTGATACAATCAGAAAAATGTGCAATGACCTTCCTGAAAAAGAGGTTGACCCTAGAAAGTATATGGGACCAGTGAAGGATGCTTGCGCAGAAGTTGTAAAGGGAAAAATCGACGTGTTTGGCAGTGCAAATAAAGCCTGATAAAGAGGGAATACCAATGAATATTGCTGTAATTACCAGCGGCGGGGATTCATCGGGAATGAATCCGTGTCTTGCTCAAATTGTAAAATACGCAACACAACAGGGGCATGTAATTTACGGATACAAACGAGGATTTTTAGGTATCCGTGATAATGATTATACGGTGCTACGCCCCTGTGATGTACAGGATTGGCATAAGAAAGGTGGTACAGAGCTGCGTACTGGGAGATTTCCTGAACTGAAAGAGCAGGGAAATCAAGAACTTCTAATTTCCCAGTTAACCAAAAATAATATAGATGCATTGATTGTTTTGGGAGGAGACGGGAGCTTTAAGGGTGCCAGAGCTTTAAGCAGCTTAAATCCAAAAATGAATATTGTCGGAGTACCTTGTACCATTGATAATAACATTTACGGCAGTGAATATACGTTAGGATACGACACGGCATTGAACAAACAGGTGGATTATCTAGATGGTATCAGCGACACCGGAATGGCTTTGCCGGGAAGAGTCTTTTTTGTGGAAACTTTGGGTGCATGGGATGGTTACTTGACCCATAGCTCCGTCTTGATGGGAATGGCAGACTTTAGTGTTCTGGTAGAAAAACCTATGACTAACGAAGAAATTGCCCGGGAAATCGTAAAGATACGAGAGAGTGGGGATAAGGACTATGTTGTGGTCATGTTTGCCGAGGGAGATAGCCAGAATACCATCACCAGAATGGTGGATGCTGCAAATTATGTGAAAAGCACATTGGGGTTAAACGTAAAATGCAATCTTGTCGGATTTCAGCAACGTGGAGGCGTACCCACCGCCACAGACCGATTGAGAGCCGCAGGCTTTGCAAAATATGCAGTTGATGCGGTGGTAAAAGGTATTCAAAATGTGTATGTGGTTTATACAGACGGAAAATATCAATATATGGATGTTGAACAAGCCTTTCAACGAAAGGTATTTGACGAGTTCGAGATTAAATAAAAAGGTTTGGTGTGCCATGGAAAATATATTGAAGCAAAAGGTAAAAAGAGAGGGTATTACCCGAGGAATTGCATCTTACTGCACAGCCAATGCACTGGTGATTGAAGCGCTGCTGTTTCATGCTAAGGAAACACAACAGCCTGTTTTGATTGAAGCAACAGCCAATCAAGTGAATCAGTACGGCGGATATACAGGAATGACCCCTCAAAATTTTGCTGAGTTTGTGTTTCATATTGCAGACCAAATGGGTTGTAGCAGAAATCTAATCTACCTAGGAGGGGACCATTTGGGTCCCCTTACTTTTCGCAATCTTCCAGAAGCGGAAGCTATGGAAAAGGCAAAGGTATTGGTGAGAGAGTATGTGAAGGCTGGTTTTACCAAAATCCATTTGGATACTAGTATGAAGCTGGGAAGTGATGCAAAGGATCAACCTCTTAGCACAGAAATTGTTGCCAAACGTGGTGCTGCGTTGTATCAAGTTTGTATGGAGACCCTTGAACAAATTGATAGTAAAATTGAACCTGTTTTTATCATAGGCAGTGAGGTTCCCATTCCAGGGGGGGCAACGGAAGCGGAAGAAGGAATATCTGTAACAAAGGTTACGGATTTTATGGATACTGTGGAGACGTATCAAAGGGTTTTTGATGAGTATGGGCTATTGGATACATGGGAGAACATCGTGGCTGTGGTGGTACAACCAGGTGTGGAGTTTGGTGATTCCCAGGTCTTTCCTTATGATCGGGAAGAAGCAAAGGACTTGTGTGACAGCTTAAGGGCTTATCCTTCCTTGGTTTTTGAGGGACACTCTACAGATTATCAGACGAAAGAAAAATTAAGAGAAATGGTGGAAGATGGGATTGCAATTTTGAAAGTAGGGCCCGCTTTGACATTCAGACTAAGAGAAGCTTTGTTTTCTCTCAGTTTTATGGAAAAAGAATTCATACCAAGAGAAAAATGTGCTTGTTTTATAGAAGTTCTGGAAGAGGTTATGCTGGCTGAGCCGGAAAATTGGATTCAACATTACCACGGAACAGAGGAAGAGATAGCCTTAGCTAGAAAATACAGTTATTCAGACCGTTGTAGATATTATATGTCCAATGCTCGTGTGCAACAGTCAATCAATGAACTGTTCCAAAATTTTAACCAAATTACAATACCCCTGAACTTGATGCATCAATTTATGCCCAATCAATATGAAAAGGTTATACGGGGTGAATTAAAAAATGAAGCCCGATTGCTGGTATATGATGCTATTTTGGAGGTAGTGGATACTTACGAATATGCTATAAATAGAGAGTAAAAAAGAACAAGATTTCCCAACGAGTATATCATTTGTTGGGGGATTTTTTTATGTTTCTTACTAAATAGGGGGTGGCAGTGGTGCCTGTCAATGATTTCTTCTGTGGCTTTTAAAGACATCAGAAATGGCTTGACGCTTAACCAAGATTTTTATTTTTGGGTTATGAGAAATAGGTCTAAAATAAATACCAATTAACCTATTGACAAAATAGGTTGATGCGAGTATGATACCTCTATAGATTTTAAAATATTTCAAGAGGTGAAAACAATGACTACTATGAAAATTTTTTCAAACTTGAATAATGTTTGTTGCTGTCACAGGATATCTCCTTGGGCATTATATTTGGCTGGTGCTGAGATGAATATTGTTCTGCACCTATGAACATCCTATGAAAATTAGGATTCAAATGCCATTTGCCCGGGAGTATGGAAGCCCCGGTTTTTTTGTGCCTGTTATATTGAAACTAATGTCAAATTAGAATTATTACTTAGGTTTTCATTATTGAAATGGAAAAGGTGTTTCTTTATTTTGAAGAAACCCTTGTTTCAGGGGTGTAAAAGGTGGCTCCTTAGGAGAGAGCATAAGAAGAAAGGGAGGGGTCATCCTGAATTGGGAATTTATATGGAAATATCTACCGCTGTATCAAAAGGCTGCGTGGCTCACGCTAGAAATTGGACTGATTGGAATTTTCTTTGCCATTGTGCTGGGATTTATATGTGCGGTCATTCAATATTACAGAGTTCCATTTTTTAAAAGGATAGTTGGGGTTTACATAGAGTTAAGTCGAAACACCCCCTTGTTGGTACAGTTGTTCTTTCTATATTATGGTTTGCCCAAAATAGGCGTTCAGACAAATGCCACGACCTGCGGTATTGTTGGGTTAGCGTTTTTGGGTGGTAGTTATATGGCAGAGGCGTTTCGAAGTGGCTTGGAAGCGGTGGAAATCATTCAGACAGAAAGTGCAATGAGTCTTGGGATGAATCGATATCAAATTATGAGGTATGTGGTTCTACCTCAAGCTATCTCAGTAAGCATTCCTGCTTTTATGGCTAACATAATTTTTTTGATGAAAGAAACCAGTGTATTTAGTGCAATCAGCTTGATGGATTTAATGTTTACAGCGAAAGACCTGATTGGACTATATTATAAAACAACGGAAAGCCTGTTTTTGCTGGTTGCTTTTTATCTAATTATATTATTGCCGATTTCGATTATTGGCAGCTTGCTGGAAAGGAGGCTGCGCTATGCCGGATTTGGGTCTTGAAATTTTACTAAAAGGAAGTAACATGATTCGCCTTTTGGGGGGATTATGGGTGGCGTTAAAAATCAGCATAATTTCAGTTGCCATTAGCATTCCCCTAGGGATATTGTTGGGCGCTGTGATGACATGGAAGAACCCTATTACAAAAATAATTTTGAGGTTATATTTGGAATTTATTCGTATTATGCCCCAGTTGGTTCTTTTATTTCTTGTTTATTTCGGTACTACAAAAGCCTTTGGATGGGATTTATCAGGTGAGGCTGCTGCAATTCTTGTTTTTACCCTTTGGGGAACTGCAGAAATGAGCGACTTGGTTCGAGGTGCACTGATTTCCATTCCCAAGCATCAATATGAAAGCAGTGAAGCTTTGGGTCTTAGCAAGGCGCAAACGTATTTATATATTATCATTCCTCAGGCTGTTAGGCGATTGATTCCACTATCTATTAATCTCATTACAAGAATGATTAAAACCACCAGCTTAATATTGATGATTGGTGTGGTTGAGGTGCTAAAAGTTGCCCAGCAGATGATTGAGGCGAATCGTATGTCCAGTCCCAATGGGGCATTCGGCATTTATTTGGCAGTTTTTATTTTGTATTTTATTGCTTGCTGGCCCATTAGTATGCTGGCAAAACATTTGGAAATGAAGTGGAGGTGATTTTTTGGCAGAACCAATATTAACACTGGAACAGGTAACAAAAAAATTTGGTGAAAACACCGTTTTGGATGACATTAATCTGACTGTGCATCAGGGTGAAGTTATCGTCATTGTTGGTCCTAGCGGATGTGGGAAAAGCACCCTTCTTCGATGCATCAATGCATTGGAGCCGATTCAAGGAGGTCAAATCAGCTTAGATGGTGAAAAGATTGATCAGAAGAGTAAAAGCCTAGTGGCACTTCGTCAGAAAATAGGGATGGTTTTTCAAAGTTATGAACTATTTCCCCATTTAACGGTTTTGGAGAATATTTTGTTGGCACCTACTAAGGTGCAAAATCGCAAAAAAGAAGAGGTTCGAGAAGAAGCGCTGGCTCTTTTGGGGCGTGTTGGCCTTATAGGTAAGGAAAACAGCTATCCTAGACAGCTTTCAGGGGGACAAAAACAGAGGGTTGCCATTGTGAGAGCACTCTGTATGCATCCTGAAATTCTTCTTTTTGATGAAGTGACTGCCGCTCTTGATCCGGAAATGGTCCGGGAGGTTTTAGATGTTATGCTGAACTTGGCGTCACAAGGAAGAACTATGATGATTGTGACCCATGAGATGCAATTTGCGAGAGCAGTGGCAGACCGAATTATCTTTCTGGATAGTGGAAAGGTTCTGGAGGATACTCAGCCAGAATTGTTTTTTGAAAAGCCAAAAACAGAGAGAGCAAAACAATTTTTAAATATGTTTGAATTTCATGCAGTCAAATCTCCAAAAGCAGAAGAATCTGTGAAACAGAATGCATAGGGAGAGTTGGACATATACAATTATAATAATGAAAAGGGGAAGATTTATGAAGAATTTGAAAAGAATGGTACCATTAGCACTGGCAATGACACTGGCTTTGGCAGTTACCGCATGTGGAAAAAAGGCGGACTCTAAGGAAGCTGGAGACGAGGCAAATGCAGGCAAGGAGAAGGCGGTTGTTTACCGTACGTTAGATGAAATTAAGGAAAGCGGTACAATCAACATTGGTGTTTTCTCAGACAAAAATCCTTTTGGATATGTAGATGAAAATGGTGATTATCAGGGGTATGACGTTTATTTTGCCAACCGTCTTGCTGAAGATTTGGGTGTGAAAATCAATTATGTATCTACAGAGGCGGCAAACCGCATTGAATATTTAGAGACAGGAAAGGTTGACGTCATTCTTGCCAACTTTACTGTAACAAAAGAACGTGCAGAGAAGGTTGACTTTGCTCTGCCTTACATGAATGTTGCCCTTGGGGTTGTATCTCCTGAAAGCAAGGTTATCGAAAGCTTGGATAATTGGAATCCTAAGGATGAAATGATTGTTATTTCAGGCACAACAGCTGAGCCATTTTTGATTGAGAATTACCCCGATATTCCTTTGCAGAAGTATGATTCTTATGCTACAGCGAAAAACGCTATGGAAAATGGAAATGGTGTTGCATGGGCAAATGATAATACAGAAGTTATTGCTTTCGCTCTGCAAAATAAAGGCTATACTGTTGGCATTCCCTCTTTAGGCAGTCAGGATACCATTGCACCTGCTGTGTCCAAAGGAAATGAGACACTTTTGAATTGGATTAACGAAGAAATTAAGAGCTTGGGCAATGAGAAATTCTTCCATGCAAATTATGAAGCAACTTTGGTAGATACCTATGGTCTGGAGTTTGAAGATAGTTTGGTTGTTGAAGGCGGTCAGGTTCAATAAATTTTATAAACAATGATGCGGAGGTCAGTTTTGGCCTCCGTTTTTATATGCATATTTTATTGTATAGGGTTGAAAATGAGAGATTATTCAGGGAGAAAAAAAGGTTAGATGTTGTGTTTTCGTTGGCATTTCATTTCTTCAAGAAAATTGTATTATTTTAGGAATATAATGCGCAATTAATTTAAAAGTTTCTATTGACAGCAAAAAATGGCTATGTTAGAATAAAACCTATAAATTCGATAGGTATATAGGAATAAAGAAATTACCTTAGGAAGAGGGAGACATATGCATATTACAGTATTGAAACGATGTTGTTGCTGATGAGATTCAAATTTGAGTAGGCAATCATATTAAATTGAAGGAGAAGAAGCTGATATGAGAACATTTGACAAAATTACGGATCTAATCGGAGGAACCCCTCTCTTAAAACTAAATAGCTATAGTATCCAAAAGGAACTTGACGCAACAATCTTTGCGAAGCTGGAATATTTTAATCCTGCGGGAAGTGTGAAGGATAGAATTGCAAAGGCAATGTTAGAGGATGCTGAGGAAAAAGGTCTGCTAAAGCCCGATACAATCATAATTGAACCAACCAGTGGCAATACAGGAATTGGGCTTGCGGCCGTGGCTGCCTCAAAAGGATATAAAATTATTTTGACCATGCCGGAAACAATGAGCATTGAACGACGCGACTTATTAAAGGCTTATGGCGCTCAACTTGTATTGACCGAGGGTGCTAAAGGCATGAAGGGTGCGATTGAGCGGGCAAATGAGCTAGCAGAAGAAAATCCAAACAGCTTTATTCCCAGCCAGTTTACCAACGAGGCAAATCCTGCGGTGCACTTTAAAACCACCGGTCCAGAAATTTGGCTGGATACCGATGGTAAGGTAGATATTCTTGTTGCAGGTGTAGGCACCGGCGGAACAATTTCAGGTGCAGGTGCATATTTGAAAGCCCAAAACCCCAATATAAAGGTGATTGCCGTTGAACCTGTTGGTTCTCCCATTCTTTCAAAAGGAATTGCAGGCCCTCATAAAATTCAGGGGATTGGAGCTGGCTTTGTACCTGAAATTTTAAATACGGAAATTTATGATGAAGTGTTCGCTGTGGAAAATGAAGATGCCTTTGAGACAGGAAGGCTCTTGGCACAAAAAGAAGGATTGCTTGTTGGTATTTCTTCGGGAGCAGCTGTATTTGCCGCAGCAGACATAGCAAAAAGACCCGAAAACAAAGAGAAAATTATTGTAGTGATTTTACCAGACACAGGGGAGCGTTATCTTACAACCCCTATGTTTTCCGAATAATATGAAATTAAAAAGGAGGAGAGCGTAAGATGAAATGGAATGGAACTTTGAACGAAGCAACAATAAAAAAGTCTTACGGTTTTGCCACTCTTTCTGTGTTGGATGAATCTTATTATAATGTATGCTGTTGTAAGCAGGAGGGAAATTTACCTTTGGTTTAAAACAGTGATATTATAGATTTAAAAATAATATTTCTAGTTTCTAGTAAAAACATTGGTGAACTCCCCTTGTCTTTTTTAACAGTAATTATGGTAAAAGATAAGAGGAGTTTTTTATTAAATTTTGAGGTGATTCTTATGATAGATATGAGAGAAAGTATGACTGCCAAAATGTGCTCCTTTGCCCGTGCGTATCACTCAAACCATGCCAGACAAAAGATATTTGATGACTATCTTGCTTACGATATGATGGGGAAGGAAGAATATGAAGAGGTCGGCATGATTTTGCAAAATACATTTGGCATTCCCAATTCCCCGTTACAAACAGATTTTTCGGGGAAACTGACCTATCCCTTGATTGACCATTATTTAACCCCGATTTTGCTTTCACGTATTGCTTACGCAGAAACTGAGCTAATGAATTTTGCCAAGAAGCATGGTAAAAGCCAATATGTTATTTGTGGGGCTGGAATGGATACCTTTGCTTTCCGCAATCCAAATACAGATATTCGCATTTTTGAATTGGATCATCCTGATACACAGCGTTATAAAATGGAGAAAATTCAGAAGCTTGAGTGGACTATCCCCCAAAATGTGCAGTATGTGCCGATTGATTTTTCAAAGCATGATTTAGTGGAAACCTTGAAAGACGCAGGATTTGACCCATTGGTACCCACTTATTTTGCAATTTTGGGCGTTACCTATTATTTGACCTTGCCTGTGTTTGAGGAAACCATTGAAAAAATTGCCGCTTTATCAATCCCGGGAAATAAAATTGTGTTTGATTATCCTGATGAAACCACTTTTGGAGAAAATCCTGTGGAGCGGGTTCATCGCTTGACACAAGCCACGGAAAGCTTGGGGGAGCAAATGAAGCAGGGGCTTGCGTTTGCCGATGTTAAGGCGGCTTTAGGTCGGCATCAGTTTTCTGTAGAAGCCCACTTAAACCCTGAGAAGATTCAGGCTGTATATTTTGTAAATAGAACGGATGGACAGAAAGCGTTTGAAAATATCCACTTGATATTAGCCAATAAGGAGGAATAAGCATGAAAAAAATTGCAAGCTTTCAGGTGAATCATGATGTTTTACAAGAAGGAATGTACATTTCTAGAATTGATGGTGATATTGTTACCTACGACATCCGCATGAAAAAACCAAATGGCGGCGATTATTTGGCAAACGGAGCGATACATACCTTTGAGCATTTATTTGCTACCTTTGCCAGAAATAGCAAATTTTCTGAAAATGTTATTTATGTAGGGCCTATGGGATGCCGAACAGG
>JAEZPX010000280.1 GCA_023413275.1 Bacillota bacterium
CTGAAATACTCAATTCTATCCTTATCCATGTTGGAAAACAGCAGGTCAAATTTAAAAGTGGATTTCTTTCCTCTGAATTCAATGCGGCTATCCCCTTTCTCCAAGTTAATCGTCATATTCAGTTGCAATTTGCCCTTTATCCCATTTTTCTTACTGTCAGATATGACCGTCTCCTTATTATCCGCATTGATATAAACAATCTTAACATCATCGGATATAGCGTTTAAATAACCAGTTAAATCCACGGTAGTATCCTCTAAAGCAGAAATATATACAATATTCAAAGTATTCACAACCAAACATTTGCCTGATACGTTGTACTCATCATTTACCTCCGCCGCCGTATAATGGCTATAGACGCTAGTCGAACTTTGAACAAAATCATTGTCACAAGCCACAAGAGCTAAACTTAGAATCAAACAGCACATACCAATTAAAGTTTGTTTCAAAACAATCCCTTCCTTCTTCCTTTTTCCAAACCCTTATATTAAATCATTTTACCACAATTTATAATTTTTTCCATTCATTGAAAGAAAATATTTCAAGTGGTCATTAAACTTTCAAAACTCTACGGAGCGTTTATTTTAAAATCTTATGTTAAGCGTTATAATCGGTTTATGGAGGGGAAATCATGCAAAACAAACAAATCGGCTCTATCATTCGTAAAGCACGCTTAGAACAGAAAATGACACAAAAACAGCTTGCTGACAAAATAGAAATAAGCGATAAAGCAATCTCAAAATGGGAGTGCGGATTGGGTAAACCAGATATCCGCCTCATTCTAAAGCTTTCAAATATATTAGAAATTGATGTTCGAGAGCTGTTAAAGCTATATGAAAAACCATGATATCTCTTTTCTTTGCAATACAGATAGCCAGATAAATGATAAGGATGGTGAAATAAATGGATAAGCTTTCGAAAAAAGCTTTGAAGGAGCAATATAAAAATCGCATACTGGTGGGAGGGGTCTTCCGCATTCTGTGTAGTGGAAATGGGGCATTTTGGGTTCGATCAGCAACAGATTTACAAGGCTCGAAGAACCGATTTCAATTTTCTTTATCCATGGATTCAAGCCCCGAACCATGTATGGCAGAAGCATGGAATCAATATGGAAAATCCTCTTTTTCTTATGAAGTTTTAGAGGAACTTGAAAAAAAGGAACTGCAAACAGAAAGTGAATTTGCAGAGGATGTTAATATTTTGTTAGAAATATGGACTGATAAACTGTCGGAAGGAGGACAATAATTTGGAACAAAAAAACATCATAAATAGGTTTCTAGATGAAACCGGTAAAATCAAACAATTGCCTGAGAAGAACTCCTATAGAATTGAAGTTTTGAGCTATCTGGCGGAAAAATTTGAATACAATCGCAATTATACTGAAAAAGAGGTAAATGGCGTTTGCGATGAATGGCATACTTTTTCTGATTATTTTATTCTCAGGCGAGAGCTTGTTGATAATGGATTATTATGCCGCGAACCAAGTGGTTCCCGCTATTGGAAACCATTGCAGGCAGAGAGCAACCACTTGTAAATGGTGATTTATTTTATAAACTTAAAACGCAGAGGCAGAGAAGGTTGCTAAAGGGCAGAGCTGATTTTATTGATTCTGTCCTTTGCCTGTATCTATCTAGATAAATTGCCAAACAAAATATAGCAAGACGGAAATTGCCATCTTAAATCATAACATGGTGTATCTCATAAAATCCATTTTATGTTTTCATATTTGAAGTTTCAGTTCACTTCATATGCAATAAAAAAAGCCCCCATGAATACCAATTTCATCACAGAAGACCTCCCAAAATACTATATTAAAAATACAAATACTTACTAAGCATCCACAAAAAAGGGTTTTAGAATGCAAACATGAGCAAGAACCAAATAGGGTCTTGCCCAAAATAACTATACTTTTTAAGTTATATTTTGAGTTTACAAGAAGATCAAAATTTATTCTTTTTGCTGCTTGTTACCGCACTTCAATATGTAGCTACTATAATTCTTCATTTGTTGTAATATCCTCTATGATCTCCACTTTCTTTCTTGCTGATTTAAACATAACAAATGATGTATATAAAATCACCACAATAACCAACCATTTCAGTGTATTTAATGGCATTGACTTTACAATATATGCTGCCACCAACACACCAACAGCACCGAAAATTGTTATGGCAATGGATGCCTTTTTATCATAAGCTCCTTCTTTCACAAATTTCACGGCAGCTGCAGGCATAAGGAATGCGCATGACCCCATCATAATTGGAAAAGCAACTTTAGGGCTAAGTCCTAACGCATACACAAGAGCCATACAAGGTGCATATAATCCAATCCCCAAAGTCATAAGTGCACCTAATATGAAATTTGCAACAATGCCGATGATTAATTTTGCCCCTGTAAGACCAATCGCCTCTCCTCCAACAGGAAAAATACCTGCTTGACTAAACAACATAATCACTGCAACAATCAAAAGTGCAACGCCCATACCCATCTGAACCTTTTTCTCATCAAGTTTCGATACGACCCCTGCCCCAAGAACAGCTCCAAATGCCGCTGCACCAAGCATACTGAATAAGGTAACAGCCTCCACTTGAATCACAGTTAGAAAAATAAAAGCTTCTAGCACAACAGGTATTGTCATGGATACATTTAAAGTACCCGGTAAATTCTTATCCTTTGATAAATGAAAAAATTTAAATAATGCTGTTGTTGGTGCAAAGCTTCCTATTCCTAACGTATCAAAGAAATTCGTAATAAATCCAACGGCTCCAAGGGCAAAAAAATTCGTTTTTTCAAGTTCCCCTGCTTTTTTTACTTTCAAGAAATCTTTAATAAAAACTATCGTAAAGTACAATGTAATCGCAAAGAGCAGTCCTAGAACGATTTGCAGCACGTTTTATTCCTCCCTCAATTATTAATAATGAAAATAGCCCTTCCCCTCCAATAATCGCACCAAAAGGGATAAATCAATCCACCACAAAACCATATTTTAATGGATCATCGGGGTCAATCAAAAACTCATTAATACCTGTGATAAAGGCTTTACCACTAATCTCAGGAATGACCGCTTTAAATTCCCCAACTTGTGTTTCCCCTATTATTCTTGCTTGAAACATAGTTCCAGTGATGCTTTCATAAACAAATTCTTCATTGACTTTAATGCGTCCTTTGCTATATAGTGTTGCAATTTTTGCACTGGTTCCTGTTCCACATGGTGATCGATCAAACTGCCCGTCTCCAAAAACAACAACATTCTGCGCAGAAGCGCCCTCATTTTTTGCTGGTCCATAAAATTCAACCAAGTCTGCGGAATGAATATGAGTCAGTGTTGGGTGTTTAATTTCTATGGTTTTATTTACAATATCTCTAATCAACATTCCCAAGGCGCAGATTTTCTGAGCATTGGATGGACTGATTTCGATATTCACATCCTTTGCTTTCACAAGAATGAAGAAGCTCCCTCCAAAAGCAATATCTATGGCAACTTTTCCAATGTGAGGAACATCAATTTCTACATCCTCTTTGTATAAAAACGATGGAACATTGGTAATTGTTGTTTCTTGAGCTCTCCCATCTTCCACTCTTACCTTCGCCTTAATTAAACCAGCAGGAGCTTCAAGGGTTACGTGGGTATAAGGTTCTTCAATAGGAACCATGCCTGTTTCCACAGCAACTGTTGCCGCACCAATTGAGCCATGGCCGCACATATTGAGATAACCACCTGCATCCATAAAGATAATGCCTAAATCTGCGTCTTCTGATATGGGCTGGGTAATGATTGAGCCAAACATATCTTTATGCCCCCTTGGTTCATGCATAATACTTGTGCGTAGATAATCTAAGTTTTCGTCTAAATATGCCTTTTTCTCCGACATTGTATTTCCCGGTATTACCGGAACTCCACCTATTACAATTCTTGTGGGCTCGCCCATAGTGTGAGAATCAATTGCATGAATTGCTCTAATGGCTTTCATAATTCTTCTTCTTCCTCTCTTATTCTAAGTCTGAAAAAGCTGCAATCTTTTACTATTTGTTTATTGGAATCTTCAATTGGTTTCGCTTCATCTTCAAATTCCCATTTATACATTCATAGCTTTGCAGTATCCTAAATCAGAGAATGAATCCCACCATCCAAACATTGATTTGGTGTAATGACCACAGGAATGTTTCTCATGTCCATCAAATTTCTGGCACCCATATACCCACAGGGCTGATTGGGAAACACTGCTGTTTCATACATGTTGCCTAGGCCGGAAACAATCTTTACTAGGACCACTCTGCTGGCATTTGGACGAATTACATCATAGAATTGATCGGAGGCATATGGCTTATCTTCAATATTGTTCATTTCCAGCCTTATCTCTTCCAATACGCTATCTGCCATTTGATGTGCCGCTCGGATTCCCATTGTGGTACGCCCCTCACCATTTCGGAATAAAAAATCCATGTGAAGAATGATATCATTTTCATTCGGCGTCCCCGCCTGATTATATCGAATACAATGATCCATATAGCCTTCTGATGATCCAATATTGGATGGTTGAAAACCGCTTACATCTTCAATTCCAGTCAGCATAGCTGTTACGCCCGTTAAAAGCCGAGTTTCTCCATCCCCTAGACTCCCACTTTTCTTACAAGCTATGGGTATAAAATCCAAATTGGAATGAATAAACTGATGATGCACATTGGGTTTGATTACTCGGATACTCATCTCTTTTATTGGGGATTCAGAGTCTATGAAGTTTTCCGATATGTCTTTTCTGATTGTCAAAACGCCCCGTGAGATTTCCGTTTTTCCGCCAAATTGAATGTCTTGGATGGGGTAATTCTTACGTATTAACCGCCCTACCCTTTTCTCTTCTATTTCTATATCCTTACGGAGCTTGCCCGTTTTTTCCATCCTGCGCTTAAGTAAAGCCACTGCCTTCATTGCATCATACTCATTTAAATTGTTGTCCCCTATAATGCAGGATTCATATCCAGAAGCATTTTTGTTAAAATCAATAATGGTTTCAACAAATTGGTTGGTACACACCAGACGTCCCTGTTGCCCAATGTAACTCATACCAACTGAGGGTATTCCTCTGATTCCTAACTGTTCTATCACATTTACAAAATCAATATGGTGATTTCCCCATCCATCTATTGCTACAATCGCCCCATCAACCCTCATACAACTGGCTATATCTGCGGTTCTTTGTGCGGTGAATACCTTATCGTCATAACCCTCGGATACACCATTAACAATGATTCCGCAAAAATCCAGTTGCTTATCCCCTCGCAACTGTTTCGTTATTGGGCAGTTAAAGTGATGCAGCGTGGTCATTTTTGTACTTGGCCCTAATCCCATAACACATCCCCTTGTACTTGCATTGATTTATGAATAGAGTACAAATTTCCATCCGTACTCTATTCATTCATTACAAACGCAAATCGTTATACGTTATGTCTATACTCATAAGGGAGCACTTTTAAACCGTTATAGCTAGGGCAATCCCTTACCCATTCCAAGGATTCCTTCAAAATGGCAGTCTGCATCCCAACGTTATTAGGTGCACCTGCATTGGAACCAATGGGAACATGAGGCGCCGTAATCCTTGGTGCACCTTGCTGACGTGCGATAGGAGGCAGTGCAGCAATAACCACACAGCTCATTCCCTCTGCTTCACAACAACGAGTAATAATGGTAGCGGAACGATGGCAAGTTCCGCAGCCACCTGTGCACACCACAATATCAACACCTTGCGCCGCTAATTTTTTCGCAATTTCGGGGCCGGTTTCATTACTGAATTTTTCAACATTTCCACCACCGCCCATGAAAGTGTATGTCTCTTTGGGAAGTGAGCCGATGAAGCCTTCTTCTAATAATTCATGAAGACGGTCAATAGGAAACATTGCATTTACATCCTTGTTAATATCTGAATTGTCAAACCCGCCATGGGTTACCATTAATTCTGAGGATGGAGTATCAAATTCAATGGTGCGATAGGAGAAGTCTCCAGAGGTATTAAATGGTGTCTGACTTTTTTTATGAATTCCCCCTGCAGTGATAAATGCCACTTTGCACTCATTAATTGGTTTCTTCAATTCAGTAAAAATTGGTTTAGGTGTCACCGGAACAAAGATTTCGGATTGCATTCCTTCAAGTGTTGTTAATTTCATGAAATTCTCCTCCTGTTATAACTTAAAATATTGTGTTTGTTATAAGCCACTTTACTAGATAAACGATACAGGAAGTTCTCTTTTCCCAATTACGTCCATACAACTGAGATAAAACTCAACATCCTGCCCAGCTTGCAGAAAAAGGGGTGTGAAAAACCAACGACGAGGAACGGCTACTGTGCCAAATCCATTTGCTATCTCAACTTTTCCTGCAGTGTCATTTACTTCAATTAGTTTTCCATTTATAAAGCACGGTCTAATGCAGTGATCTGTATTTAAATCCGAATAGTCATACTCAAATACATCCTCAACGACTTTGATATAGCTAAAATAGAATTGTAGTTCAAGACCAGCCTCGATTTCTGTTTCTCCTACAATCATGCTTTGGGGGACTTCCAATACACCAAGCCGTCCGTGCAAATGAATTTTGACCAAATTATCTGTTACCTCTTTCACCAATCCACCCATTAATACAGGGTTGATTTGATATGTAGCGCTACCCATTAGTGTAAAGTCCCATTGTCGAGTAACTCTGTTTCGGGAAGCCCCAATAGCTTATTATTACTGTTAATGACATCGTTACTCCATTTCTTTGGAGCAGGGAGAACCTCAACCCCTGCCATTTTATTTTTGAGCATCTGAATGGCCCGTACTGCTACCTCTTTTGTTACACAAGAGCAACCGGCAACGTTGTTTTCAAACCCGCCCATATCCATATTTTCTTCAACCATAGCGGTAGCATACTCATTGCCAACCACTAACTGCCCCTGATAAGCACAGAAGGATACGCCAACTACTGGAATTCCACGCTTGCCCGCCTGACCAATATGCTGAATAAAGTCGATATGGTTATTACCAAAGCCTTCAGTTGTGATTATGCATCCATCAATATCAAGGCCTTCCAATAATGATCCAAGTCTTTCGGAGACCCATAACTTCTCATCATTTACCTGAGGTGAGCCAATGCAAATAACACCAATCAAATCTAATTCCTCATCCATCGCCAAGCCTTCTACCAAAGGTTCACGGATGTAATGACGTGTCATTTCTTTTGTTGCAGGCCCGATGCAAGTAAGTGCATGAATGGAACCATCTCTTACTTGATTTGGTGTTAAGATAATAGGCACATTCCCACAGTCAACATTTTTTTGCCCGCCTTGAACACCACAAGGTTCCATGGGGCACAGTACGTTATCATGCATAGCTCCCTGTCCCATGATTTCTTTCACAAGAACCACACGAGGATTCCCTTTTCTTCTTACATCTTCACAAACTTCTTCTCTCAAAACCTCACCATCATATTTCTTTAATTCATCTCGAATGGCCTGAATGATGTAATCCTGGCATTTATGAGCAGCAAAGGGCCCTGGTCTAGTCATACCTGAAAGCCTCTTGATCACAGCATGACAACGGATGATAATATCATTTTCATCTGCACAACCCGGATGTCCATAGTACATCTTTTCATCAAGGAACCCTTCAGAGGAACCAAATTCATGAACTTGAACCCCATCCTCATCAACACCGGTAAGCATAAATACCACACCATCTGCCACTTTTGTAATACCTTCTCCCAGCTCTCCTTCAATCTTTGTTGCAATAGGGCACACATCCATAATGGTTTCTGTATAAATGTGACGTTCCTCCGGTCTAATTACATCCAGTGTCAAGCTAACACATAAAGGGTCTTCTGCTGCGGCTTTTTTCACGATACCCTCGTCAATTGTGATCTTCCCGTCTTTAATCGATGTTGTTTTACCAATTTCCGCATCAACAATTTTAATGTGCTTCTTGATTAGTTTTCTGATTACATGCTTTTCACCCTTATTTTCTTGAACAGCTACAGATGCAGGTACCTGCATCCCTCCTGCAAGTGCTACACCAACAGGAATATCCAGAGACAAACCTTCTAACTTGTCAATACTTACATGAATCATATCCGTTCCTCCTACATATGTACTTGAAGTCATTGTCCGTTCCTTTTCTTCTTTTACTGTTGTGGTAGGCACAGGCACTGTTTCAACCTGATTTACCTTATCCAATACATCCTTGGTAATGGGTGTCAGAGCCTCAACATCTGATAATAATGTGCTTCCTAAAACCTGCTCAATGGTAAGTGCATTTTCACTTAACGTGAGCAATCCTGCATCAATCATATCCTCGAACAGTCCTGGATCCTCCAAGTCCGCCGCGCCGATAACCGTTCCCTTCTCCCTACGACAACAAAAGATTGCCGGATCTTTTAAATGATGTTTTAATGTTTCCTGAGTAATTGACATTTGTTATCACACCCCTTTTTATTTTTTTATCCTCTCAACTCATTCATAGAGTTGTAAAGTATCATCCTCTATACTTCCAATCGCCTACCAATCTCAGCTTATACTTTTATTTTTCGCACCAATTTCATGTTCACTGCTCGCAAGGCACCATCAGTACAATGATAAACAGGTAATTTTAACTGTGGTGCACAGGACATGACTGTATTAGAACAATCTGTACAATTACTAATCAGCAACGCTTGCGCTCCATCTTTTTTTAATTTCAATACTTTTTCAACCTGACCGGGACATTTTCCCGGGTTCTCGCACTTTCTTGTCCCGTTTTTTATTTCTATCGCTTGTTTGCAATACTCTACTCCTACAACCTTTGAGCCCATGCTTGCTGCAATTTCCTCTAATCGTTCTTTGTTCCCACCACATGCACATACCAAGAGACCTATTTTCTCAGGCCCTTTCCAGAATTCCTCTGTTGCAATCAGACCACCTGTTGTTTTGATTATGGGGTCTGTGAGGTTCACTCTCTTTCCTGTAAATGGACCGCCCATAATAATCTCTCCGTATTCCAAACCGATTCCACCGGCTTTCTTAAACGCATCCCCTATAGACATACCAAGGGGTATATCCAGCATGACCTGAGTTAGTGCTCCCTTTAGCTTTCCCCCAACAGTCAAATCTTTGTCTATCAACGGTTTCTTGTCTTCCACAGCCTCTCGAATACGCAATACCGTTTCTGCATTTATAACAATCGCTTTCCCAGCCAAAGGTAGCTGATCCACCTCCAAAAGTATTCCTAATACCTCTCGCACGATTGCCCTTTCTTCCCCCATGGGATACATATTGGGCAGGGTTGCAACTGCAATATTTGATTCATGGATTGACGCCTTTAAATACTCAATTTCTTCTGTGTGAATGTCTTTTATTGCGATGATTCCTTTGCTTGCATTGACCACTTCCATTACTATTTTCAGTCCTTTGATTAAGTTATCTGCTTCTGTAGCAATGCGGCGCATGTTATGGTCTAAAATCGGCTCACACTCAGCAGCATTTACAATAACCGTCCCACCATTTTTAAATGGTTTTTGAAGCTTTGCATATGTAGGAAATCCCGCTCCCCCAAGTCCAACCAAACCTGATTCTCGAATCAAATCCAAAGGTTTATGTGACGTGAGCTTTACATACTCCTTCGATTGTGTTTCATCGGCTATAATGTGAATAAGCTGCTCTGTAACCTTTACCACCATTCCTGATACACTGGTAAAAATATTAGCTCCTAATTGATTTTCTGCTGCCTCTGCAATCAGCTGTCCACGCAAAACTTTGTCTCCCTTTTGCACAATCGGTTTTGAAGGACCACCAATATGTTGTTTCACCGGATATGTGTATACCCCTTCCATTTTCATCGCTCCCTCACTTTTTACATTAAAAAGTCGAAATAAGATATGCTGTTCCCTTTGCTTCGGAAAAGCTATTCACGTATATTTAGAGTATATTTATAAATTAAATTTTTGTATAACGATTGTTCTTTCATTCAGTTAGTACAAACTTTCATACTTGACCGGATTGAAACTCAACTATACTATTGGTAGAATATAACTAGTGTTTCAGAAAGTTCCAGCTATGAGACAACCACTTCCTTATGCACCTTAGGAAAAGAAAAGATCTATTCCTCTATCCGGAAGAGGATTGGATAAAAAAACATACACGATGAATAACACCTAGGATAAAAAACCACTGACGATTCATGCATAAAAAACTACGATGATTTCTAAAAACAAATCTTAAACTCTTCAAAATGAGCGCTAAAACAAAATACTTAAAAGAATTATCAGGAATATTTATGTGATTCAAAGGCTTTAAAGCTTTCATTTCTATACCCTCAAAAAGAAGAAATGTCAACAACTATAAAAAGGGTACCCCATTTTCTGATTGATGAAATCAAAGAATGCAGCACCCTGACTTTGAAATGAAAAAGATTGCATCGGCAATTAAAAGATTCTTCTCTTCCTTTAAAAACGAGAAAGAAACTCA
>JAEZPX010000021.1 GCA_023413275.1 Bacillota bacterium
GCTACCCTCTTATATAAGTATAATTTAGATGGAATACAAAACAAGACCTAATCCCAAATTGCGGATTAGGTCTTATTTTGCTGTTTCTATGAAATCTTCTTTACCGGGCTTTTTTATGATAGAATCCTTTTCTTTCTGCCCTGCTTCCATTCCGGCAACTTCTCAAGGGACAGAGCACTCCGAGAAGGTATTCAAGCTTTTTCTAACACTACCTAACTAATAGGATAAAAGAGTCATGTCTTTTTTTCACATCCCTCCTATATTAAAAGCTTTGTACCTTATCTTCCTAGTTTTTATTAATCTTCAGTTGTGGCTTCAATTTCAATGACGTAGTCGTCGCTGTCTAAGGTAAGTTCAACATATATAGTATCTCCGTCATCTACAACGTCTATTAATTCATCAATATCTGAATCATATCCATCTAGAGTTACATCCACATCATCTGAATCCTCAAAATAATAAGTTGTTCCATCTGTAAGCTTAATTTTACTTGTTGTTATTTTTGAAATTGTTCCTTCATCTTCATCTTCGTCTTCGGTTGTGGCTTCAATTTCCAATACGTAATCATCGCTGTCTATGGTCAGTTCAACATATATGGTGTCTCCATCATCAACAGCATCTATTAATTCGTCAACATCTGAATTATAACCATCCAGAGTAACGTCCACATCGTCAGCATCCTCAAAATAATAAGTTGTTCCGTCTGTAAGCTTAATTTTGCTTGTTGTTATCTTTGAAATCGTTCCCTCATCTTCATCTATATCTTTTGTTGTAGCTTCAATTTCTGTAACATAATCATCGCTGTCTAAGGTAAGTTCAACATATATGGTGTCTCCGTCATCTACAGCGTCTATTAATTCATCTACATCTGAATCATCACCATCAAGGGTAACATCCACATCATCCGAATCCTCAAAATAGTAGTATGATCCATTTGTAAGCTTAATTTTGCTTGTTGTTATTGATGAAATTGTACCTTCATCATCATCTTCATCTTCTGTGGTTGCTTTTATTTTTGTTACATAATTATCACTGTCTATTGTTAGCTTTGCATAGATGTCATCATCATCCCTTGCATCAATCAAATCATCTAAATCAATGTCGTCACCATCTAAAGTGATTGATATGTCATCCTCGTCAATATAATAATAAGTGCTACTGCCGGATAACTTAATCTTTGTGGATGAAAGAGAGTTGATAGTACCCGAAAGAGTTGTTGCTGTCGTAGATGTTGTAGTGGTTGAGGGTATTTCCTCTATTACTACCTTTGTAATCGAATCCCCATCATACGTCATTGTTAAAAGCTGACCCGAGGCAATATTCTTGATTAATGCTGTGGTTCCGTCTTTGTATGTTATAGGAACAGTATTATCTAATGTATAGCTTGTTTTTGGCATACCACTTGAAAAGGAAAGAAAAATACTGGTTCCGTATGTAATTGCATCTGTCACGTATGCCGAAGCAGTTCCTGCTGTAGACGCTGCATTTGTTGATTTTCCCTTAAGGGCATTGTAACTATTTGTTGTTAAAACAGCCATTTCTGCACGGTTAATCGTTTTCTTAGGGTTAAAGTTTCCGTTATCATCGCCGGAAAGAATGCTCTTGTTATAAAGCAGTGCAATATATCCTGCTGATGCGGATGAAATATCTGCATTATCATTAAATGAAGTTGATGTACTGCTGGCTGAAAGGGAGCTATCCATCAAACACAAAGCTTTCCCAATCATTGCTGCAACCTCTTCTCTGGAGGCACCATTGCTTTTTCCGTTAGTACCCATGAAACCAGTGATACTGTTGATAGAAATAATAGAATTCTCCAGGCAGTAAGCAACAGAGGTATAAGCCCATGATGGAATATTATAGCTCACCATCACAGAGGTCCACTTTTTAACCACATCATCAGAAACCGTTATGCCTTGGGCAGTTTTAAGTAGACTATAAACAATTTGTGACGTTTCACAGAGAGTTACAGAATCCCTTGCTCTAAATATTGACTTGCCATTACTCTCCTCACCTACCATAAGACCAAGACTTGCCGCATTGTTAATATATGTTGCAGCACCTTCCCATGGCACATCATTAATATCTGCAAAACTTGCACCAAAACTTGTTACTGTCGATGAAATCGCAAGTACTCCAGCTAATAGTATACTTATATTTCTTTTCATTCTATCCACTCCTTATATAAATTTAATTTTTCATTATTTTTTGTTGTTAAAGGGATAATAATGGACTAATGTTAAGGAGGGGTTAAAGCGGAAATTTTTTTATATTTACAAAAACAGCATGATATGTCATAGTTAAATTAATTAACCATTTTTACCCTGGTTTAACTATAATTGATTATGATTGTGCAGGAGGTGCTTGCGCATGCGTATTTTGATAGCAGAAGACGAAAGAGATTTAAACGAGATTTTAGTAAAACGACTAAAAAATGAAAATTATGGTGTTGATAGTTGCTTTAATGGTGAAGATGCTTGGGATTTCATAAGCCTGACCGATTATGATGCAGTCGTTCTTGATATCATGATGCCAAAGCTTAATGGGATAGAGGTACTTAAGAGAATTCGAAGTAACAAAATTAAAACTCCAGTGCTTTTGTTAACGGCTAAAGACAGCATAGAAGACAGAGTTAATGGATTAAACTGCGGAGCTGACGATTATCTTATAAAACCATTTGCATTTGATGAACTTCTAGCAAGAATAAAAGTAATGATACGACGAAAAACTGAAAGTGTTTCAAATGTATTTACCTTGGCAGACCTTACAGTTGACTGCGACTCATACAAGGTGCAGCGTGGAAATGTAAATATCAATCTTTCCAGTAAAGAATTTGCCATTTTGGAATATATGATACGAAACCAAGGTATTGTTCTTTCAAAAGAAAAAATTGAACAGCACATCTGGAACTACGATTATGAGGGTAGCAGCAATGTAATAAAAGTTTACATACGATATCTTCGTAAAAAAATAGATGATGATTTCGATGTTGCACTGATCCATACCATTAGAAATTTGGGATATGTTTTAAGGGTGGAATAATATGAAAAAACTATCAATAAAACTTAAAGTAACTCTTTGGTACACTGTATTTGTTGCTGTGCTGTCCGCAATTTTTATATCTGTACTAATCATAAGTTCTAACAAAATGACTGATTCTATTTTGCGAATGCGCCTTACAAATGCAGTGGAATTAGCATCTAAATCTGTAAACTATGATACCAAGGGAATCAAAATAAGCCCAGATTTTGGCAAGCGTAAAGGCGTTGATGTGGTTATTTATGACACAGACAGCAATGTCTGTTTCAGTAAAAAAAACTCAGTTTTGATAGATGCAACTTATGTAGAATTTAAAGACAAGAGACTACAAAAAATTGAAGACAATGGTACAGAATATTACGTTTACGATTACCTTTTAACCTTTAAACGACATGATAACCTTTGGGCACGAGGAATTATCCCTGTAAGCTCCAAAAATATTGCAAGTGCATCCATGATAAAGCTTACACTCATTATTTTTCCGTTTATCGCCCTTTTTTCAGCCTTAGGCGGTTATTTCATAACAAAGCGGGCATTTGCCCCTGTATCAAAAATCACCTCGGCTGCCAATGAAATTTCAGGGGGTATGGATCTATCAAAGCGTATTTCCATAGATGGTAACAGTTCTACAAATGATGAAATCTCTGTTCTGGCAGAGACCTTTGATAAGATGTTTGAGCGTCTACAAAAATCTTTTGAGAACGAACGACAATTTACCGCTGATGCTTCACATGAGTTAAGAACACCAACAGCAGTAATCATTTCCCAGTGCGAATACCTCTTATCACAGGAGGAAAATGAGGAAAAGAGAACCTCCCTTGAAGTAATTTTGCGCCAATCGAAAAAAATGTCAAAACTTATAAGCGAATTGCTTATGTTGGCTAGAACTGACAATAATAAACAAGCAATTCATTTCGAAAAAATTAATTTAAGTGAGACGGTACAAATCGTTATTGAAGAAATGTCTATAATGGCAAACAGAAAAAACATCAAAATGAAAGAAGATATTCAAAATGATATTTTTATTAACGCGGATCAAACCCTGATTATGCGGATGCTAATAAACCTTTTATCAAATGCTGTGCAATATGGTAAACAAGATGGTCTGGTTGAAATTTCCCTGCAACGGGTTAATGGAAATGTACAAGGCAAAATTTTCGATAACGGTATTGGCATCGCACCTGAGTATTTGGATAAAATTTGGGACAGATTTTTTCAGATCGATCCATCCCGAAGTAATACAAATGGAAGTTCAGGCCTAGGTCTTTCTATGGTAAAATGGATTATTGAAAAACATAATGGTACGATTATAGCCGAAAGCACTGTAGACGAGGGCACAATTTTTACTTTTTTTCTGCCTGAAGCCAATTATTAAGGATACTTAAAATCACTATAAAATTATCCATATAGCAGATATAAATGCTTTTTTATAGAATCAGCGACTTAGAAAAGAGTCGCTTTTTCTATTCTAGGCTTATAATAAATACTGCTCTTATTAAAACATTTTCTGAAGTAAAAAAGTCTTCCTTTTCGTGGATACCTTAACCGATACTTCATCTTAAAAGAAAAACCTCCATGTAACCTGTATTGGTTATTTTCAAAGACTTTTCTGAAACAATACCTTTCCAATTTCTTTCATAGACCGACTAAATCATTTCCTCTCACAAAAAAATAGCCCAGGGCTTTTTAACACCTAGGGCTATAACTAATATTCAATAATGTATATTACTCTTTTACTTCAAATTCTGATTTTCCAACACCACATAGGGGACACTCCCAACCTTCAGGCAAGCTTTCAAAGGGTGTGCCCGGAGCAATGCCGTGATCTGGATCTCCGATTTCAGGATCATAAATATAACCACAAACTGTACATTCATACTTTTTCATATGATATCATCTCCTTCTCAAACATTAAACTTACCAATCCCTTTTGGGTATTGGTTTTATTATTTAAAACTTTCTTTGAGATATTTCCCATTGAATGGTTCCATTATTCAAAGAAAATTATAAATTACAATAACCAACCACTTTAAAATCATCTGGAATTGCAGCAAAATTTGCTGGTTCTTCCAAATGCCAGCTTAAGCGAAATAGCGTGCTGTCAACAATTGCTTGGAAATATAGCATAATAGCGCCTGCCGCAATTTTTTCTTCGTAAGAATAAAATTCTTCTCCTTTTTTCACTGCCAAAATAACATTTTCTCCATGAATTAAAAATCTCCATGGCTGTTTATTCCAAGCAGATGGGGCCAATCTAGCAAATGCAAAAGCATCCAAAATACCTCTTTCTTCCAAAGTGGTATTGTCAGCACCTATACCCCATTCATTCAAATAAACAATTTCGTCTAGGCCAAGTCTAAAAGCAGAATTAAGCGTAGTTTTTACCCCTTTTGCCTTATTATCTTCAAAGCCTAATGCGATAATTCCAACAACTTCTTTTTCTGAAACAAGACTCAACTTTTCTTTTACTGCTTTAGCATCAGTAAATGTAACCCAGCACGAGTCTACACCTATTTCTGTAGCTTTGAAAATAAGTTCTTGTCCAATATATCCGGCATTTTCAATGTAACCATCTGTTACGGCAGATAATAATACCATATAAGACGGTGCCTCTACCATATGCCCTTTGTATCCTGCAATTCCATCTAAGGTAAGATATACCTCACTGTTTGACATAATTCTAACTTCGAAATCAATAGAAGAAACCAGCCTTTTACAATCGTTTGCATAATCCTTAATCATTTTTAAATCGGAATTTTTTACAACATCCTGTTTAAAGTCTCTTACAGACTTTGTGTTTAGAATAAGCGTTTGATAATCCAAATTCAGCCCTCCTCATCTTCTGTTTAGAATATATTGCAAAATTCTGCTTTAAATATACCACATGTAGCATTTTTTTACAAGAAAATTACTAGGATATAAAAAATTAAAAATAAGCATTCAGTTTTTATTTGTTACATCTAACAGTACCAAATAAAAAATCATTACCAAATCTTCAAAACCTTCTTTAATTTAAAGTCTGCGCTATTTCGTCAACTATGGCATCAAGCTCAGATAATTGCTGTTTTTTCATGGTTGACTTAATACTTACTTGATTCTCTAAAATATTCATATTCTTACATTTTTCTATTTCTGCACGAATTAGCTTGCCACTATTAGGTGCCCATGACCCATTCTCAATTATTGCTACCGTCCGGTTCTGCAGATTATGTGCAACAATATCAAATACCAGTGCTTCCATACTAACAAAAATCCCGTTATTATAGGTAGTCGAAGCAAATACCAAATGGCTGTAACGAAATGCTGCTGTTATAATGTCCGATGCATGGGTAACTGATACATCAAACATAACCGTTTTAATGCCTTTATCCCACAAACGTGAAGCAAGTATTTCCGCAGCATTTTCTGTATTTCCATAGATAGAGGCATATGCAATGACCACACCCTCCTCTTCTGGGGTATAGCTACTCCATCTATCATACTTTTCAAGGTATATATCAATATCTTTTCTCCAAACAAACCCATGTAGCGGGCATAACAAGCGAATTTCTAAAGGAACTATTTTCTTTAAAACTGCTTGAACCTGAGCGCCGTATTTCCCAATGATGTTTGCATAATATCGCCTTGCTTCCTCCATATAATTCTGCTGAAAATCAACCTCATCGGCAAAAATTGCACCATTCAGCGCCCCAAAGCAGCCAAAGGCGTCCGCAGAAAATAAAATACCCTCGGTAGTCTCATACGACATCATTACTTCTGGCCAATGCACCATGGGAGCCATATAAAATTTCAGTTGATGCTTGCCTATGGCTATCTCATCCCCTTCTTTCACAATAATTGCACGGGAATCAATATCAAAGGCAAAAAACTGCTTAATCATTGTCATAATCTTAGCATTACAAATAATCTTGAGATCTGGATAACGAAGTACTACCTCTTCCAATGTAAAAGAGTGGTCAGGCTCCATGTGATGTACCACTAAATAATCCAACGTTCTATCTCCTAATACCTCAGTTAAGTTTTCGAAAAAAACTCTGCTCACTGCCTTATCTACAGTATCAAAAAGAACTGTTTTTTCATCCATCATAAGATAGGAATTGTAAGAAACTCCATCCGGCACAGAATATACACCTTCAAACATTGCCAAACGTCGGTCATTTCCTCCTACCCAAGTTAAATTGTCTGTGATTTTCTTCAAACAATGCATATTTCACTCCCCTTTCCATTTTAATTACCAGATTATTATATATTTTATTGTTTGTACTAATAATAAACCAAAATGATGGTTTTGTTAATATACTTTCCAATACTTGTCGTATTTAAGCAAAATTTAACTCTTCAACGTAGTTTAAATACCTATAAAAGAATAAAACCCTTGAAATAAATTTTGCTATAATTATTTCAAGGGTTTTCTGTTTTGCAACTATTTATTTCATTTATAAAGTATTATTGACTCATTCCTAAATCCCATTCAATGGTGTTTCTGTGTAGAACTTTTCAATATTCCTATCATTATGTGTGCTGAACATCTTGGACGGATTCTTCTAATACAGTATTTTCCGTATCTTCTGTATTTTCTGATGACACCTCAACATCTTTTTCCAACAATTGTTGGGATTCGTTTGAAGTCTCTTCTTTTGTAGTCTCTTCTTTTGTAGTTTCTTCTTTTGTAGTTTCTTCTTTTGTATCTTCACTCTCGTTCATTTCTATTGACATGTTATTTTCTTCAGCTTGTTTCTCATTTACAATTATACTTTGTCCTTCAATCTCCTGTGTGTTTTCTTCTGTTCCTAACGCAACATCAACAGATAAATCAATATCTTGGGTATATGTTGAATAGCTTGTAATCTTGATAGCAACACGCTGCCCATTCAGCAGGTCAAAAACCTCTGGCTTAATCACAAGTGTATAGTTATTACTATAACTTGGTGCTGTAATCTTTGCCGATGCTATCTCATTTCCATCAACAAATACCTTTTTAATTGAGTAATAGCCGCTGTTTCCGGTCTCTTTCAAGTTTATCTCTAAGCCTTGCTCCGTCCACTTGGTTTCACGGGAATACTCGTCAGCCAGTTTATCATATATAGTAACATTGGTAAACAATATGCTGCGATAACCATCTGCGGTGATTTTCACACTTTTTCCTGTTCCATATAAATATTTCAGTTCATTCGCTCCAATGGTAACCTTTCCATTTTCCTTCTTAACTTTGTCCGAAGTAAAACTTGTAGACCCTATAGTAATAGAACGAATTGCATCCAACCAAGCATCGTCGTTAGAACGAATCACCAAATCTGTTTTTGACGAGATCACTTCTGGCAATACTATGCTCTCTGATGGTATTGATAAATTATCTATCTGAATAACCTGATCAGGATAATTTGTTGCAACAATCTTTACTTCTGTAGTTCCCTCAGAAAGCTCTCCCTTAACTGTAGCTATATTACTTGAAATCGTAAAATCTTCACTCTTTTTGTATACTTTATCTCCAATTTTGATTTCAGTTATAGCATTCGCATAACTACTGCTTCCTAAAGAAATCTTGGTCTCCTGCTCCGTTCCATTTACCAATAACTCATAGGTAGTACCACTCGGAATTGCATTTAAAACAGTGACCTCTAAAAATGCCTTACGATAACCCGTTGCGGCAATCTTCAAAATATACTTTTCTGCGCTATACATCGTTCCAAGATTAATGGAAAATTCCCCTTGGATTGATGTATCCTCTAATGAAGCACTAATGCTTCCCCCATTATTTCTAACAAATTCCACGCCTGTAATTGCATTTCGCCAAGCTTCATTATCTTCAAATGTCACTGTCATTTTTTTCGCTGATGTGTCTACTACGCCCTTAAGCTTCAGTTCTGGAGCATCCTGCACATTTGTCTGTACCTCTATGATTGTATCCATATATCCGGTAGAGGTTAGTAGCACTTGATGTGCTTTTTTCTCTGCGAAATTGTCTTTTGAAATTGTAAATGCATTTGTTGCCTTTGTGATAGCGGAACCTGCTACTTCCTTCCCATCAACATTAACGGCAATATTTTTTACATAGGTGCTGCTATTGCCACCCACCGTAATGGTCACACTTCCATCTGCGTTCAGTTCATATGTTGTATCACCGGGAACAGCATCCCCGATTTCAACAGGGAATGTAGCTGTTGTGTATCCAGTCGCATCTATGCTCACAGCATATGTTCCTGCTCGTAATCCACTGCTTGCTAAAGAAATGGACAATTTGCCATTTTCCGTTTTTACTATTTTATTTGCTGAAATGATGGTTCCACTTCCTGTGGTTTCAGAAGTTTTTTTCATAGTTACTTTGGTTATTTTATCCTTCCAATCCTGTTCCCCTTCATATGAATTAAGAACGGCATCAATGGTGCCATTGACAATCACTTTACCAACCTCAGCCTGAATCTGAGGGGATTGTTTTCTCTTACTATGCTCTTTTGGAATGGAAATCGTAGCCGAAAAATCCATGTACCCATTGGATAAAACCCTAACTGTTGCCTGTGTGTCTGCTTCAAAATATTCCGATGGTATTGTCATAGTGGAAGGAGTGCCATAGCTTGTTTTAATTTCAAATAGACTAGGAGAATACTCCACCCCATTAATCACAACTGCTATTATATTTTCAACCGACATATAGCTGTAATCAGAAGATATGACTACGTAGCCATCTTCTGCACGATAAGTCATAGCACTGCTTTCAGGTAAAGCATTTCCTCTTTTCAAAGAAATCTTAAATTCAGGATAACCGGAAGAACGTATTAATAAAGAATGCTCTCCCCCTTTGTTCCAATACTGCATACTGGATGCATTTAAAGTGATTGTTTGGTTGGTTTCATCCAACACCGCATCTGTAATATCGTTTACTTCATTATTGGGACCAGAATATAAAATATCTCTAATTTTTTCATGCCACGCTTTTAAGTCGTCTAAATTATTTCCTTTTAATACAATGGGGGATCCTTTTATAGAAAAATTCTGGGTAGCAGGTTCCCCATTTTTGTCTAACAGGGTTAAGCTTGGAAGCTCTTTCATCCCTTCCGTACTTACTGTAAAGAAATATTCCAAGTCGTTATATCTCTGCTTCGCCAAACGGATTTCATGCAGACCAGGGGTAAGATTGCTAGTATAAACCCAAAGAGTTTTCCCGCCGTTGCCATATTTGTAATAGGACAAATGGCTGGAATTACTAGCGCTCTCTGCAGGCAAAAGCTTGCCATCAATATAAATTCTGTCAAACTTATTAAAATAATCCCCACCCCTTACATTGATACGAATAACATCACCTTGCATTATGGTACTATTCTCCAAAGGTGCATCTTGTTTGCTTTCATTCACAGCTTTGAATTCTAATAACCATGGATACTCCGTTAAAGCTTCAGATAAGGTGTATGTATACTCGGCATCCTGATAGCCTTTTGCCATAAAGGTTAGTTTGTTCTTACCCAGTCTAAATTTTTGATTCAATCGAATGAGTATTTTGCTTTTGTCTGCCTTTTTGGAACCATCTAAAAAGGTAGTATCTCCTGCTGCATCGTTATATCCAAATGCCGTATCCAGATCTCCATAAATCAAGCCGCTCTCGTTGACTTTAATGGCATAGACAGCATTTGCCCAATCAGCATTGCTCTCAAAATCTAATTTTATAAACTTCCCCTTTATTGCAGTGCTGTTGCTATACTCCTCATCCATGGTGATCTGTGGGGGAATTGTCCCAGAAGTTTCAGCCACTAAAGTTCGTTTTCCGAAATTACCGTTATTTAATAAATATTTAGCTCTATATGGTGCTGTTGTAGTACTTTGTTCAGATGATTTTTTAGAAAAATTTTCCCACGTAAAATCTTCTTCATTGGGATTGGCGTTAGTAATATCATCATAGGAAAAAACGTAGTTTTTGCCTTTAGTATCCGTATAACGAACCACTTTTCTTGTAAGTTCATTTGTTTCATAAGAATTGAACCCTTGTCCTAAAAGAGGAATGCGATAGCCCTCTTCCCAAGTGGATATGATACGGTTCACCATATCATTGCTAATCCCATTATATTTTAGAATTTTTGCATCTGCAATCAAACCCAAGTCGACCCCAGTTTCAATTTCAACAGGCTTATTATCATAAATACTATACGTTGCCTGTGTTACAGCATCTATGGTTGCTGTGCTGATTGCATCCGGTTTTTCCTTTGCATTTTCCGTTAAATACACATCCCATAAATTCATTTTTGTTGTGCCAAAAACTTCTAACGTGGCGGCAAAAGCATCTACATTTGAGGTAATACAAAATGATGTGGCAAGTAATACTGCTATATATTTTTTCACGTTATATCTCCTTTCAGTTTTATTCCAAATTGGTTAGAACCACTTCTGTATATTCGGAAGCTTTCACCAGTTTTAAAGTTTGGGGATCAGAATTGTTTTGTAACAATATTTTGATAACCATCACTGTATTATCTTTTGATTTCATGACTACGCTGATATCCCCAGCATCTACTTTTTGCCCATTTACGTAATATGTATATTCAGATGGATTTTCTCCTTTCATTTTCTCTAGTTTTAAAGCAACCACTGCGTAATTGGCAAAGTCAACTTTCATAATTCCCGTTTTAGAAGCATCGATCCATTGCTCTGTTGTAGGTTTTGTCCCGGGGTCTGTTCCAGGGTCTGTTCCAGGATTTGTCCCAGGGTCTGTCCCAGGGTCTGTTCCGGGGTCTGTTCCGGGGTCTGTTCCCGGATTTGTGCCTGGATCTGGCTTGATGGAGCCTCCGCCACTACCACCGCCGCCACTTTTGCTCTTATTTGTTGTGTCCTTGGTTATTGGTTTTTGACCCATATCCACAACCACGGTTTTACCTTCTGTGACAGTAACATCACCAGCTAGAATATTCTCACCCTTTTCTGCTGTTACTTTCGTACCATGGGTCATAACAGAGATACCAGATGCCTTTGCCAATACAGCTTCAATTTTCCCATCACCGGTCAACTCTGCATTTTTTGCGTACACTGTAGCAGATTTTACTTCTGCTCCTTCCTCGACTACAAACTTGGAATTATCTGCTGTAGAAAGAATTTCTATATTCTGGATCCCACCGGATAAAAGAGTAACCTGAGCTTTTTCAGCTACAGTAAGGCTTTCAATCTTACCATCTAAAAGAACTTGGTTTTTCACTATCAATTTTTTGAGAGAGGTATTATCATCAGCCGAAAGATGAATGGGATAATTCACATTATTTATGATTACATCTCCCTTGATTTGAGATGCAATCACTTTGACTGTGTTTTTACCACCTCCTCGTATAACCAGACGGCCATTAACTGTGACATTCTCTAATGCTATATCACCACTGCCAATGCCATCACAGAGAATTAAGTCTCCCTGCACAACAGAATTTTTCATTGTTACTCCAGAGCAATTGATTAGTACATTGCCTGCATAGTTTTGAGTGTATTCTCCCGCCGATGTTACAACAGTATCAGCAATCACCGTCATAAGTTGGGCAAATTCCTCTCTGGTTATTTCTGCGCTGGGACGCAATTCATTCCCAGAACCTCGAACATATCCATGCTCAACCATGGCTGACATACTGCTTTTTGCCCATGATGCAACGCTTGCACCATCCGCATACTTTTCTAGAACACTAGTATTTCCTTCACCTAATTCTAGAACACGGCAAATCACAGAAAATGCCTCTTGGCGTGTAATTTTATGCTGGGGATATAGTTTATATCCATCTCCCACCAGCGCTTTCATCTTTACTGCCTTTGCCATGTCTTTCTCATACCAACTTCCCTTTGGTACGTCTGAATATTTGTCCATATCCTCAAGCATCTCTGTATTAAAAATACGATTGATTATTGCGGATAGTTCTGCTCTGGTTAAAGCTCTCTCTGGATAAATTTTTCCTTGGTCTGCTGTAAGCCACCCCTTGCTCACAGCCTGCTCCACTACATTTTTTGACCACCCTACAGGCATATCCTTAATTGGGTTTTCTGCCGCAAAAACTTGTACACAAAATGCTAACAAAAACAATGTGGATATTGCCGTAACCCTCTTTACTTGCTTCATAATTTCCTCCTTTTAAATAGATCTTAACGCTTATATGATTGAGGCAGCATAAGCCTTACCCCTTATAGTTAGGCAAGGCTAACATTACTATATTCTCTTAATACTGTCAATCGAATTTTTTAACTTTCTCATTAACACAGCATAAAAATAAAATATTCTCAATTACATGTTCACAAAAAGAAATACAGAAAAAATTACTTGAAAAGGTCATATAAAATTTTACTTTCAAGTGAAATTTTATATGACAGGTGATTTTCTCTTCTGTAGAAACTACTGGAAAAATATGTTATGCTATATCCAAATTAGTAAACAGAAAGAGAGGGTAACTTATGAAAATTCTTTTAACATTGGCACTCTCCATAGTATTTTCAGTGCAAGCCGTAATCACTGTTTATTGTAATGATACTATAGGGAATGAAGATCAAATGATAGGGGTTGCGGCAGGGAAGATTTGGAACCAAAAACGAAGTTTTAACATTGAACAAGTCCATGTAAATAAAGGAAAAATTGAAGTGATTATTATAGAAATGACTCCAAAAAGAGAGACGGAAATCCGAGAAATCGCTAAGCCGTTTGAAGTTATATTCATAAATCAACAAAGGCAGGGAAGAGATGCTTATAGAATATCCGTGAATTACATTTTGACAGAGGGAAAAACTGATGTCCCTTACAAAAGTGAGGAATGTGGAGGATTAATCTTTCAATTGCAAAATGCTCCATATGTAAGTGGTGGATTCCTAATGATTCCTCTAAAAGAAGTTTTTACAATGTTGGATCATAGTTCAGATGGTCATTATGATCTGAAATGGGTGGGCGGAAATAATCAAATGATTGAGTTAGCCACTAATTCAAATGCAGGGCTTATACAAATATCTTGTAAAAATAATACAATAACAATAGTACCCTTTGATGATACCTATGATTTAGAAGGGAAAATAGAAATTAGGAATGGCATAGCATATTTTCCTTGTAGCAAGGAAAATCTCAAGTATATTGTACCTATCAAAATCACCCAAGATTTTGAAGAAATGACTGTTGACATTTTTTCTTAATACAGACGTTGTTTGTAAGTATCTTATATAGTGACTACTTGGCAAATTACTTAAAAAATACATCTCCATCAAAGCTCGTGAAGATACTTTTATTGGTTGTCTTCAGGAGCTTTTTTCAGCTTTAAAATTTTTCACTTCCCAATTTAGTTTTCTCAGCTAAATTAAGCTCCCTATCTTAACTTTTTAAGCAGACTGCTACTCAACTTATTTGTACCTACTTTTTAGTATGGAAATTGTCCTGCGAATAGAAAGTTAATGTTATTTCTAGCATACCATACAAAAAATTCAAATCTACTTTCATTCCATATCAAAATAATACTGATAGGAACTGAAATGAAAGAAAATTTTATAATTGACAAATAGCAATAAATTCTTTATTATGTTAGTTGCAGCTAACTATTTATTAGCATAATTCATTTTAAATTTCAGCGAGAGAAAGAAGGTCAAATTACTTGAAAACACTGAACTACATAAATAATCTCTTCTGGCTAGGTGTCCCGGATATCTTAAAAGGACTGGCATTATCCCTTTTATTTATCTACGTATTTAAGAATGCCATAAAAAAACATAGTCTTATTTTTTACATATACCCTGGACTCTTGTTTTCGTGGTATTGCACCTATGGAATTCTGAATCTTATGAATTTAAATTTGTATGACAAAATGGGTGAGACCATTTGGTGGGAACTCCTTTGGCTACCTCATTCCTTCGCATTGGATACTGTTATTGGGTTAGCCTTTATCATGATTGTTATGTTTATCGGGGTATTACCCAAATGGAAGTTTGTGCGACAACTTTATACGATTCGTAAAGAAATGTCTATCATAGGTGGGCTTATTCTAATTGGCCATGGTGTTATGAGATTACCTACAATGAAGTGGGCTTGGGAAAACCTGACAGATATGAATGCATTTTTGTTCTTTTCCTATGCCGTTCTAGGTGTTATTTTACTGGTATTAATTTTTATCCCATGGATAACATCCTTTCATTTTGCAAGAAAACGTTTTTCAGCGAGGAATTGGAAGAAACTTCAAACCTACACAAGCGTACCTCTGATGGTATTAATCTGTATATTTGGTATTGTCATCAATTTAGGATGGGGTTTTTCAAGCCTTTCAGGCTTCGGAGTAGATTTATGGGAGGCAACCACAATACCTGATGGTAGTGCAGTATCAAATTTAGCGCAAGGCTATGGAGTGGCAACCGCATTTCTATCTGCAAAAATATATCTAGTATTGCTTGTCTCATATGTTTGGTTAAGAATTATAAAGACGAGAAAACAGTCTATTCCCTTGAAGCAAAATCATGTACCGGCACTAGAGAGTGACACCGAAATCGTTGTGACAGTAAATTAATCCTTGATATTATTAAAAACAGCCCTCGCAAACCTATTTATGGTTGTTTCGAGGGCTGTTCTTTCTGCCATTGATTATTGTAGCGTTTACTACAATTTATGATATTACAGGAATTATGTAACAATCAAAATA
>JAEZPX010000034.1 GCA_023413275.1 Bacillota bacterium
GATTAAGCTAGGACATCTTTCATTGAATAAAGTCCGGGATCTTGAGATGCCAAAAATTTTGCTGCTTTTACTGCACCAACAGCAAAAACCTCTCGAGAGGTGGCTTTATGTGTTAATTCAATTACTTCGTCTCTTCCGGCAAAAATAACGTCATGGTCTCCTACAATAGTTCCGCCTCGGATAGCATGAATTCCTATTTCATTTCGTTCTCTTTTTTCATTTGTTTGAGAACGATCGTACACATAATGGAATTGTTGCCCCATTGCCTCATTGATAGCATCTGCCAAAGCCATGGCAGTTCCACTAGGCGCATCAATTTTCTGGTTATGATGCTTTTCTACGATTTCAATATCAAAATTTGCATCATACAAAGCATTTGCGGCTTTTTGAACCAACTCTATAAGCAAGTTTATGCCGATTGACATATTTGCGGATTTTAATACGGCAACCTCTTTTGAAGTTTCCTTGAGTAAATCCATGGTTTCATCACTAAGAGCAGTGGTGCAGGCAACTATGGGTATTTTTTTCGCTTTGGCAAAATCCAATAATGCGGGCACAGCCACTGCTGTAGAGAAGTCAATGATAACATCGGCTTCAATATTGCAGGCAGCAGGCGTTGGGAAAACAGGAAAATCAGCCTCAGGTACTCTGGGGTCAATGCCTGCAACAATTTGGCAGGCAGCATCGTTCGCTACGATTTCTGCCACAACTTGTCCCATTTTACCACCACAGCCATGCATGATAATATTAATCATATAGTACACTCCTTTAAAATCAAAACTTATCCTTCTTTTTGAATGATACCCATTTCATAGAAAATGAGTTATTCTAAAGCTTGTTTTTTTCACTGACCGATGTCAGCGTCCATTGTATTTTAACGATTTCCAAACCTAAGTCTTATTAGGCGGCCATGGGCAATAAAATCTGTTAAAATGCGGCAAAGAGATATCTTTGCCGCAAATCGTCATTATGAAATCAAACCGTAGTTTTTCATTGCTTTCTTTAATGTTTCCAGGTTTTTGTCTTCCATAGCACAAAGAGGCATGCGACAAGGGCCAACCTCGTAACCCATTAAATCCAAAGCTGTTTTTACAGGGATAGGATTTACTTCACAGAAAAGAGCAGAAATCAACTCGATTGCATCCAACTGCAAAGCAATGGAGCCCTTTAAATCACCCTCGAAGAATTTAACAACCATATCGTGGGTTTCTTTTGGAGCAATATTAGACAAAACAGAAATGACACCTTTTCCCCCTAGAGAAAGGATTGGGAGAATTTGATCATCATTACCGCTGTATATATCAAAGTCAGGGCCAACTAAAGCTGCAATTTCTGCTACTTGAGACAGGTTGCCGCTTGCTTCTTTTACCGCCACGATATTTTTAACCTTGGACAGTTCGAGCACTGTTTTCGGAGCAATATTGCACCCTGTACGCCCAGGAACATTATATAAAATAATGGGGATAGATAAACTTTCCGCAACAGCAGTATAATGGAGAATCAGACCCTTCTGCGTAGCCTTGTTGTAATAAGGGGTTACCAATAATACGGCGTCGGCTCCAGCAGTTTCGCAGCCCTTTGCCAATTCGATACAGTGTGCCGTATCATTACTGCCTGCCCCAGCAATAACAGGAACTCGACCATTTACAACTTCAACTGCGTAACGTACGCATTCAATTTGTACTTCGTCGGAAAGCGTGGATGCCTCACCTGTTGTACCACAAATAACCAAAGCATCAGTGTCGTTGGCAAGCTGGAATTCAATTAGTTCTTTCATTTTTTCGAAATTAACAGTACCGTCGGGAAATGTAGGCGTAACCAAAGCAACACCTGCGCCTGTAAAAATTGACATAATGCAAGCACCTCCAAAAATTTTAAATAGGATATAAGTTAAGCGTTCATGTTTTTAATAATTTCTTCTGCAATCTGAACTGCATTTGTAGCTGCACCCTTACGGATATTATCTGCAACCACCCAGAGGTTTACTCCGTTTTCTACACTGTCGTCACGACGAACACGACCAACAAAAACTTCATCATGTCCTGTTGCGCTTTGCGCTAAAGGATATTCGTTATTTTTAGAATCATTCATCATAACGATACCGGGAGCATTTTTTAATGTTTCAATCAATTCAGCTAAATCAAATGGATTTTCAAACTCCACATTGATAGATTCGCTGTGTGAATTAAATACGGGTACACGTACTGTTGTAGCCGTTACTTTCAAATTGTCATTATGAAGCATTTTTCTAGTTTCGTTCACCATCTTTATTTCTTCTTTTGTATAGCCATTCTCTAAAAATACATCAATATGAGGCAAGCAGTTGTTTGCAATAGGATGGGGGAATTTTTGTGGTGCTTCTCCCTTTAGACCATTTTCAAGATCCATCCAACCTGCAAGACCTGCACCACTAACTGCCTGATAGGTGGAGTATACGACACGCTTAATTTTATACTTTTCATCAAGAGGCTTTAATGCAACGACTGCCTGAATGGTAGAGCAGTTTGGATTTGCAATAATATTTTTGTGCCAAGAGATATCATTGGCATTAACCTCAGGTACAACAAGGGGAACCTCGGGATCCATTCGCCACTGAGAGCTATTGTCAATTACAATACAGCCATGAGCTGCAGCAATGGGTGCAAACTTTTCGCTGGTACTGCCACCTGCGGAAAACAGCGCAATATCAATGGGTTTATCAAAGGAATGTTCCGTTAGCTCTTCTACAATATAATCTTTTCCGTTAAACGTAATTGTTTTTCCTGCGGAACGGCTGGATGCCATTACATAAAAATTTTCAATGGGAAGTTGTCTTTCTTCCAAAACTTTTAAAAATGTTCTGCCGACCATTCCTGTGGCTCCAACAACTGCAAGATTAATTTTTTTCATTTCAAACTTCCTTCTTTCTTTATTATAATAATGTCTAATATGTGAGTATGTGCGAAGAAACGAAAACTTTTAAAATAGAATGCATAAATAGCTTTGAGAAATCTTCCATAGGTGTTTCGCAAAACAACTTATTTATAAATAAGGTATGCGTTTTCCCTGTAAATGTATTGATATGTGAAGGTTGTTTCTTGCTTTTGGTCTGATTCTACAAAATTAAAGTTTTATGGGCAGGTTCTTCGTTGTATCGGTATATGTTCCAAAGGCAAGTTTTGCCGGAAAAACAAAAAGAGCCGGCAAGCGCCGACTTCAAAATTTTGCATACAACAAAAGAATGGTAATGCAAAAAAATCAGTTTCGTAGCGCTCCATTGGGGATACCAATGACAGTTGGACGGTTATTAACCGGACAACCAGAGAAAAAAAGATAAGGCATCTTCTCTCTTCGGCGTTTGCCCCTTTCGGCGGACGGCCTTTATCCCTTATGATATTCGCCCGTGTACTCATGAAAAACGCACCTCTACTTTAGAACTATTTACTTAATCCATAGTCTACCATCAGAAAAGGATTCTGTCAAATGATTTTCGTTCAGAGACAATATTTTTTTTCACAGGGACAGAGGCTGCAAAAAAAAATAAAAATTGGGCAATACTTAAAAAAAGAAGGGAGTTTTATAAAATGGGTCAGAAGAAGGAATTGACAGAAGAACAAAAACGGGACATTGCCATGAAGTATGAAATTGCAGAGGAATTGGGTCTTATGGAAAAGGTTGAAAAGGTGGGCTGGAAAGGCCTCACTGCCCG
>JAEZPX010000035.1 GCA_023413275.1 Bacillota bacterium
CGATATACAACAGTTAAGGAAGAAGATATTCAAAAAGAAAGTAATTTGGAAATCCTTGCATCCTCTAAAGAAGCAGGTGTCTATGCGGTTTCTTCCTTAGATGGCAAGCAAATTTTCATTATGGGACATTCGGAATATGATCCATATACGCTGAATAATGAGTATACAAGGGATAAAAATTCTGGGTTAGATACTGCTGTTCCTGCAAATTATTTTCCTAATGATGACGATACAAAAGAACCCCTTGTACGTTGGCGCGCCCATGGTAATTTATTATACTCAAATTGGTTGAATTACTACGTGTATCAGACGACCCCTTATGATATAACGAAAATCAACAGATAATCCAGAGCTTACAAGGATTTGAGCACATATCTTTATTGATAAAAATATCATAAAGTATTGCAAAACATTACCGTTTTGTGCGAAAGTGGGGTACAGATGGGGGTACGATAAGTTATTAAAAACAACCATTGAAAAGACCATTGAATATTATTTGAGACATTTGAATAGTGTCTGTGTGTGAGTAGAAATATGACCATGCAGGCACTTATTTTGGTGCCTAAATAAATAAAAAAAAGTAACCAGACTAGATGGAGTAGGTAGCCAAAATCTACATTTCAACTGCTGTCTATAATGAAAAATAACAATAAAACAGGAGGTATATTAAATGGACAAGAAATAAAGAGCAAGAATAGGATGTTATAGCAGAAAATGGACCATCATTATATAAAAAATATTATACGTGGATTTTTAGGTCTGAGGGCGCAGGGCAAAGCCACCGCAAAATCTAACGCTGACCGCCACACCAGATAGGTAAAATGGTCATAACATTTTTGCTGGTAAAGATTAACAAGTCCTGCTATAATCAATTATATATTTACGTTTTATGAAAAGGAGAAAATGCAAAAATGATATTAGGAGAAAATAGGGGTTTGAACACCTTCACATTAAAAATGCTAGCTGTATTATTTATGCTATTTGACCACATCTATCTATATTTCTTTTCTCCATCTGTAGGAGCGCCTTTAATACTCACATGTATTGGAAGGGTTGCGTATCCGTTGTTCCTTTTCTGCATGGTCTGGGGTTATCACTATACGAAAAATCGAAAAACCTATCTGCTACGGCTCTACCTGTGTAGCTTGTTTATGACAGGGTTTGCATATGTCATTGACTATTATTTCCCCACCAATGGATTTGGGTATGGCAATCACAATATCTTTCTAAATATGTTTTGGGTAGGGTTGCTTATCAGTACAATTGAAATTTTCCAAAAAGACCGCACAAAAGGCGGCATCATGCTGGGAGCCATATTCGCTGTACAAATTCTATACTCCTATGCTGAGATAATATTGCACACCGTTTTTCCCTTTATGCCTGGATTGAGTGGTGATACGATAAGCGGTATTATCCCTAATATTTTCCTAAATGAATATGGTTTTGAATTTATCGCACTGGGGATTCTGATGTACTTCCTCAAGGAAAAAAAGAGCTTGTTCTGCGTCATGTATGTCATTTTCTGTATTGCACAATTCAGCAATGAGGTGGTCTGTGGTGAACGCGGGATACCCATACAGTGGCTGATGATAGCAGCTTTACCTCTTATGTTGCGCTACAATAATGAAAAGGGATATGGTATGAAATACTTTTTCTACGTTTTTTATCCTGCACATACGTTCTTGCTGTTTTACATAGCCAACTTTGTCTTGAGTAAAGTATAAGGTTCACTAAAATATAAACAGGGTAGCAAGATAGGAGAAAAACTTTTCCTGCTACCCTGTTATATAACTCAATATCCTGCGTTCGTTTGGGTTGCAGTTCCCGTTGTTCTTGTTGTAAGATACTGTAAAAACTCTCTTTAATTTGATCGGCTTGCTTTACCTTGTCTTTGAAGGAAAGATACTTCGGATTGAATATTTTTCACTCTGGGGTCAGCTTGTCACGCTCGGTTTTCCAAAGTAGCTAACCGCCACTCAATGGGTTTCAGCTTATGTTGTGGGCGGTCAAGAAGTTCAGCAGATTCGCTGTGTCCTTGAGATTAAATAGCGATTGGAAACGCTTGATTTTCCTGCCTGTGCTTACCAAGATGTCTTGAATGTAGTCCGCAAGGGTGGATGGCTCGGTGTTAATCGGGGGTTCCAAGATGTTTTGAGACAAACATTCCTCCTAATACAATACAACACTTTTTAGGTCATGCAACATTACAAATGACTATGGATTTGTATACTCATGTCTTAGATGATTAAAAACAAGAAGATATGCAGAAGTTAGAAAGGGTACTAGATTCGGTTTTTGTTAGTGGAGATAGCATTGCTGAAGAAAAATTTATTAAAGAAAAGACTAAATAAAATAATTGATATTTCTAAAGTGGGATGAAAATGGGGTATACTTAATTTCATGGAGTATTTAACAGCTAAAAACACTATAGAATAGGCACTTTGAAGGGCATTTTCCATTTACTATAATAGTCTACTACGTCTATCAGACCACCCCTTATGAGTGGGCAAAACCCTTTGGAAACAAGCATAATTAAAGAATTCCTATTTTAGCAAAAACAAGATAAACTATTATAATTTAATATAGTTTATTCGCAAAATAGCGTAAGGTGGCGTAAATAAGATAAAATTGTGGCGTAAATTAAAACCTTGAATAGTAGATAGGGTAAAACCTTATCTACTATTTTTTTATTGGTCTAAAACTAAAATATATTTTCTATAAAAGCTAGAAAAATTGGTTTATACGGATTGAAGGGGATTGGAAAGTGAAATTTGGAGGATATTTAAAAATTTTTATCCCTTTTTGGAAATTCTGACATATCGTATCAGGATTTTAATAATATAATATTTAAACTGTAAAATCTGTATTACTCATTATTCTTTCTTATCCTAAAACAATTTTTTATAAATTAAAACAGGTAATTCTTTTTCATATAAAGAAAGCTTTTCAACTAATTCAATAAAGTGTGGTGTTTGTGTATGGAGTTGTAAGGCTCTAGTATCTTCCCACTCTTCAATTAAGGTTAGATTATTAGGATTATCCAATTCTTGAAACAATTCATAAGAAATACACCCCTGTTCTTTTACAGTTTCATTTACCAATAACTGATAAAGTTGTAATGCATCGGATAAATGTCCCTCTTTTATAACGCTTCTTGCTATTACTTTTATCAATTATATTTCCTCCTTTTAACATGACTGTGACAAACCTTATAGTCTTTAATAATATAATCATTCTTTTTCATTCTCTTGCTTTACAAACTCAATCTTAATTTCATATCCCAACACATTGCACCATTCTTTTAGATCTGAAAAAGCTATCCTGCTATTATTAAATCTATTATTAAGCTGTTGGGGGACTATTCCACATTTGGTAGCTACTTTAACCATTGTACTATTATTATCTATAACCAGTTTCTTAAACTCGTTTTTAACTTGCTTGTTATCAGTATATATAAATCCCACAATAGTCAACTCCATTCTTAAACGATTTACTACTAATAATAAACGATTAATATGTAATTGTCAAATTGTTATTATGATAAAACGAAAAAATAATACATAAAATACATTTAGAAATAAACAAAAATATTTGTATTTACTTGATGAATAAACGAAAATGATTTATAATAATACATGAGTTTCCAAAAAGACCACACAAAAGGTGGCATCATGTTTGGAGCCATATTTGCTGTAAAAATTTAATAATCTATGCGGAGATAATATTGCACAACGTTTTTCATTTATACCTGAAATGAGTGGGGATACGATAACCGGTATTATTCCCAATATTTTACTAAATGAATTTGGTTTTGAAATTTATTGCAATAGTATTCTAATGTACGCCCTCAAATACTTTTTGTATATGCTCCAATAATTGGTAAAACAATTGGAAAAACTGTAGTGTTTTTGTTGAGATTTACTCTATCGAAATCACTTTCATTTTGATATACTGGAAAAAGAATTTCTAAATAATACAAATGTTTTATTGGAGGACAAGTCATGAATAGGAAATTAAAAAAACTTATTACAGCGGCATTGACTATGGCAATAGGACTCTCGTCCATGTCTCAAGTCGCTTTTGCTTATGAAGTACCCCAGGTGGTTCGTATTGGACTGGAAAGTATCTGTAAAAACAAAACCACTGCTTCAATCGGCGGAAAAGAGTTGTTGTTAGGAACAGAAAAAAATGGAACGTTCAAGGAAAATGGATCAATGTCATCAAGCACAGGTTTTACCGCTTCCATTGCCTCTGGTGAATATATTGCAATAGAGGAAGAAATGAGTCAGAGGAACGCTTCTGATTTAGCAGATATCTTGTCACGATTAGGCTATCGGGCATACTTGGCGTACTTGGGCAATGACATATGGACGGTATATGTTTCTGGCAGTTCTGTTTCTGAGGTGGAATCAGCCAGTCGATACAGTGCAACCAGATCAACCTTTACAGGCATACGTATCGATGGAAGTCAGAATTCTGTTCTTTTTTCTAGTGATTTAAACCCTGCCTTTATGGGAACAGGAGATCAGGACACATTTAGCTTAAATGGTAAGAGCTACCGCGGGATGCTTACATTTGTGATAAATGGTGGTACCATGACAGCAGTAAATATTGTGGATTTGGATAAGTATCTCTATGGTGTTGTGCCTGCTGAGATGCCAGCGTCTTATGAAATGGAAGCATTGAAAGCCCAGACTATTTCAGCCAGAACTTATGCAATGATGAAGATTAGCGCTTATCGTAGCTTAGGTTATGAATTTAATGATACAATAAGTTGTCAGGTTTATAATGGTTATAGCGGTGAATCAGCTAGAAGCACCCAGGCTGTGGATGCAACTTCGGGAGAGATAGCTGTTTACAATGGTAATCCTATAGAGGCATACTTCTGTGCATCTACAGGTGGTTATACTGAAAACAGCGAAAATGTTTGGGCCAATGCATTGCCATATTTAAAGGCAGTACCTGAAATAGCTGAGGATGGAGACAATTCTTGGAAAGTTACCCTAACTCTAAACGACTTAGATTCATTGCTTTTGGCAAAGGGTGAAAATATTGGTAGTGCTGAGGACATTGTGATTACAAAGCTTTCTACAGGTGGGAGGGTGCAGGAAATGAAGATTGTGGGCTCCAGAGGTTCAAAAACCCTCACTAAGGAAAGTATCCGTACCTATTTTTCCGCAGCATCCAGCGGCAGTCTTCCAGGTAAAATGTTTACGATAAATGGCAAAGGCGGCCAAATTGGTATATACGGCGAAACCGCAAAGAGAAATGCAAGCGATAACCTAACCTCAAATGCAAGTAGCGGTACCTTGGCAGAAGCAGCGAAAAAAAATGGTATTGTTGCCAATACCGAAGGTTCCTTATCTGTAATGAATGGAAGAAGCATCTCCATTCCCGGAGGGAGTAACTCAGTTACTAATGTAACTCAATCCTCAGATTACGAAATTTATTCTGTGAACATCAGTACAGTTGATAATAGTGGTCGTTTTATCATTGAAGGAATCGGTAGGGGTCATGGCGTAGGCTTAAGCCAAAAGGGTGCTCAAGCTATGGCAAAGCTAGGTTATAAATATGATGAAATTTTGAAATATTATTATACAGGTATTACAATCGAGGGATAAGCATGGGATTAAGAGAATTCTTATTGCAACAACATGGATTTGTAGATGATAGCGAGAATAAGGTTTATTTTACCGATAGAGGTTTAACGAAAGAGCCCGAGGGTAATGAATTTTGGATTTTTCTTGACGAGGGCTTGCGTTGCGGTGGCACAGCAAGGAAGATTCCCTGTGACAAAGAGCATATTCAAGAAGTGTTATTGGGTTGTGGTAAAAAAGATTTGTGGAATAAAGTGTTAAATCATATTGAAGCATGGGAAAAAGATAAAAATTAGGAAACAATATATGACAGATAAGTTTATTGCCTGTTTCAATAAACTTATCTGTTCCTTTTGCTTTAAAGGGGAAGCTATAAAATAGTCGAATATTATGAACTTCGAGAAGTTTATAGATGTTAAAAAAGTATAAATGAAAAATTATTTTAGGAGTTTAAAATGAAAACAAGTGATTTTTATTATGATTTACCCGAAGAATTAATAGCTCAGGAGCCTTTGGCTGATAGATCCTCATCCAGATTATTAGTGGTGGACAAATTGGAAGGAAAATGGGAACATAAACATTTTCGTGACATTAAGGAGTATTTGCGTAAGGGGGATTGCTTGGTTATAAATGACACCCGTGTATTGCCTGCCCGATTATATGGGGAACGAGTTGGCACTGGAGCTGTGATGGAGATTCTTCTTTTAACAAGAAAAGATTTAGACACTTGGGAGGTTTTGGTGCGTCCTGGAAAAAAGGCAAAACCAGGAGATAAAATTTCATTTGGCAAGGGGAAATTAGTAGCGGAAGTGGTAGATATCATTGAGGGAGGAAATCGAATCATTCGTTTTTCTTATGAAGGAGTTTTTGAGGCAATTTTGGATGAATTGGGGGAAATGCCTTTGCCACCTTATATCACCCACCGTTTGGAAGACAAAGAACGCTACCAAACCGTTTATGCAAAGCACGAGGGTTCCGCGGCAGCACCTACGGCAGGGTTGCATTTTACACCTGAGCTTTTAAAGGAAATTGAGGAAATGGGAGTGGAAATTGCTCATGTTACGTTACATGTTGGTCTAGGGACCTTTCGACCGGTGAAAGCTGAAGATATTTTGGAACATGAAATGCATTCAGAATATTACGTGGTTGAGCAGGAACAGGCGGACATCATTAATCAAGCTAAGAAAAACGGCGGACGTATTTTTTCTGTTGGAACAACCAGTACAAGAACCCTTGAGTCCGTTACGGATGAAAACGGTGTAGTACAGGCAAAAAGTGGGTGGACACAGATTTTTATATATCCAAGCTATACCTTTAAGATAGTTGATTGCTTGATTACAAACTTTCATTTGCCTGAATCTACATTGATTATGCTGGTTTCAGCATTAGTTGGAAAAGATTTGACTATGGCAGTATATGATGAGGCAGTGAAAGAGAAATATCGATTCTTCTCCTTTGGAGATGCTTGTTTGTTCTTGACAAAACCATAAGGTGGTGAGGGAATGGATCTTTTTGAATATAACCGAAGCTTAAGAGGAAATGGTGATTCTCCCTTGGCTGCCCGTATGCGCCCAAAAACACTGGAGGAATTTGTGGGACAGGAGCATATTGTGGGGAAGGATAGGTTGTTATACCGTGCAATCAAAAGTGACCGTATCAGTTCGGTTATTTTTTATGGCCCCCCCGGCACAGGGAAAACCACCCTTGCGAAAATTATTGCAAACACAACGAAAAGTGAGTTCCGTCAGCTTAATGCAACGACTGCTGGGATTAAAGATATTAAAGAGGTTGTTTCTGAAGCAAAAGACAGACAGGGGATGTATGGAACAAAAACCATATTGTTCATTGATGAAATTCACCGTTTTAATAAAACCCAACAGGATGCCCTATTGCCCCATGTGGAGGATGGAACCATCATATTAATCGGTGCAACCACA
>JAEZPX010000068.1 GCA_023413275.1 Bacillota bacterium
TTATGTTTGTGTAAAACAAGTTCCAGATACATCGGGAAAGGTTGCTGTAAACCCCGATGGCACCTTAAACAGAGCATCTATGGCGGCGATTATTAATCCCGATGATATGAGTGCCATTGAGCAGGCCCTAAAATTGAAGGATGAAACAGGTTGTCAGGTGACAGCCGTTACCATGGGTCCCCCTCCTGCGGAGGGAATGTTGCGAGAAATCATTGCCATGGGCGCAGATGATGGCGTTTTAATTTCTGCCAGAGAATTTGGAGGTTCCGATACCTTCGCAACCTCTCAAATTATATCGGCGGCGATACATAAATTAGGGCTTTCCACTGAGGATATGATTTTCTGTGGCAGACAGGCAATTGATGGAGATACAGCACAGGTAGGACCTCAAATTGCAGAAAAATTAGGCATTCCTCAGGTGACTTATGGGGCAGGGATTAAAAAAAGCGGAGATTTGGTTTTGGTAAAGCGCATGCTGGAAGATGGGTATATGATGATTGAGGTGGAAACGCCCTGCTTAATTACCTGCATGAAAGATAAGGCCGTGAAACCACGCTATATGACATTGAATGGAATTATGGAGTGTTATAGCAAGCCGCTTTTGGTAGTGGATTATGAAGCCCTGAAGGATGAACCCCTCATCGAATTGGATACGATTGGTCTGAAAGGCTCTCCTACAAATATATTTAAATCCTTTACACCTCCACAGAAGGGTGTAGGCGTTATGCTTCAAGGAACAGACAAAGAAAAAGTTGAAGATTTGGTGGACAGATTGATGCAGAAGCATGTCATTTAACCGAAGGGAGATGGGCTGAGTATGGCTTTTAACAGTGCTGATATAAATTCGTTTCGAGATATTTGGGTTTTTTGCGAACAGAGAGAAGGAAAGCTTGTAAATACGGATTTTGAACTAATTTCGGAAGGCAGAAAGCTTGCTGATGAGCGGGGCTCGAAATTAGTTGGTATTCTACTGGGACATGAAGTAAGTGAGATTGCGAAAGAGTTAGGTGGATATGGTGCCGATAAAGTGATTGTTTGCGACCATCCTGAATTGAAATTTTACACCACAGATGCTTATGCCAAGGTGCTTTGTGATGTGGTTATGGAGGAAAAACCTGAGGTTATTTTGATTGGTGCAACAAACATCGGCCGTGACTTAGGCCCAAGATGTGCGGCACGCTTACATACAGGTTTAACAGCAGATTGTACCCACTTGGATATTGATATGAACAAATATGTGGACTTTCTTTCTACATCCTCCACATTGGATATATCGACCATGACCTTTCCTATGGAGGACACAAATTTAAAAATGACCCGTCCTGCCTTTGGTGGACATTTGATGGCAACTATCATTTGCCCTAGATTCCGTCCCTGTATGTCTACAGTAAGACCGGGGGTTATGAAAAAAGCGGAATTTAGCCAAGCAATGGCGGAAGCTTGTCAGGTTGTTACACGCCATGTAAATTTATCTGATGAGGATTTAAAGACGAAAGTCATTAATATTGTGAGAGAAACCAAAAAAATTGTTGATTTAATCGGTGCCGAAATTATTGTTTCTGTTGGTCGTGGAATCAGCAAGGATGTGCCAGGGGGCATTGCATTGGCAGAAAAGCTTGCCGATGCCTTTGGAAATGGTGTTGTTGGCGGTTCTCGTGCGGTTATTGATTCCGGTTGGCTCCCTGCAGATCATCAGGTAGGACAGACGGGAAAAACCGTGCATCCTAAGGTATATGTTGCCCTTGGTATTTCCGGTGCCATTCAGCATAAGGCGGGTATGCAGGATTCAGAGTTGATTATTGCGGTGAATAAAGACGAAACTGCTCCTATTTTCGATTGTGCTGATTATGGCATTACAGGAGATTTGTTTAAAATTGTACCAATGATGATTGAAGCAATTAAGGAAGGTAAAAATGCTTGAGTCTATGAATCGTAATTCGTAAGCTTTTAATTGACCGGGGAGGAATCGTATGAAAAAAGCGCTGGAGGGTTTGAAGGTCGTAGACCTTACAACAGCATTAAATGGACCTTTTTGCACCATGATTTTAGCGGATTATGGGGCGGAGGTTTTGAAAATTGAGCCCATTGAGGGGGAGCAATGCCGTTTTTGGGGCCCCCTTGATGAAAAAAGTGGTGAGAGTGGTTTTTACAATTATGTAAATAGGAATAAAAAGGGTGCCACCTTAAATCTAAAAACAGAAAAAGGATTGGAACTGTTTTATGAGCTTGTAAAGGATGCAGATATTTTGGTGGAGAATTTCAGAGGTGGTATCACGAAAAAACTAAAAATCGACTATGAAACCATAAAGAAAATAAATCCTTCTATTATCTATGCCTCAGGTTCAGGCTTTGGACAATATGGCCCAATTACCCACCGACCCTGTTATGATATTGTTGCCCAAGCAATGGGCGGGATGATTAACTTAACTGGATTTAAGGAGACGAATCCTGTGAAGGTAGGGCCATCTGTTGCGGACCATGTCGCCGGTATTTATTTGGCTCTTGGTGTTATGCTGGCTTTGTATAACCGCAAAATTACAGGGGTAGGTCAGCAGGTTGATGTGGCTATGTTTGATACCATTTTCAGTATCTTAGAGAATGCACTGGTGAACTATACCATGGGGGGAGAGATTACCCAGAGAAATGGCAATGTGGATCCCTCTATATCTCCTTTTGATGTGTATGAATGCAAAGATGGTTTTGTTGCACTGGGTGTTGGAAATGACAAGCTTTTTAGAACCTTTTCTGCAACCATTGGGCATCCAGAATTGATGGAGGATCCCCGCTTTGCAACCAACGATTTAAGGTGTAATAACTACATACCTGATTTACAAAACTTGATTCGTGGATGGTGCAAAGATTATACCAAGCGTGAAATTGAAAGCATCATGGATGAAGCAGGCATTCCTTGCGGACCTGTTTTAAACGTGAAAGAGGCCATTGAGCATCCTCATATACAGGAGAGAGAAATGATGGTTCATTGTGAGCATCCCACAGCTGGGGATCAATATTTCCAAGGTTGTGTGATTAAGCTTTCTGAAACACCGGGTGAGGTGTCAGCTCCATCTCCACTTTTGGGTCAACATAACCGAGAAATTTTTGGTCTTAGTGAAGAAGAAATGAAGAAGCTAAAAGAAGAAGGCGTTTTATAATTTTATAAATAATGCTTTTATTTGAAAATAAGATGGAGGTGCAGGTTTCATGAGAAAGGTATCTATTTTAAGCTATAACATGACCACAGCCGATGGAGCAAATCAAGATGGTTTGATTCCCATTGGACGACAATTCGACTTTATCGGAGATGTGGAAACAGAGGAAATGATTTTGGTAGATGGGGATGAATCCCTATGCCTGGGTTACGAAGATGTGAAATGCCACAAGGATGTGTATGTGGGGGATATGATTGATTTTAAAGCTACCCTGACCAATGTGGGAAACACCTCAAGGGATTGCTGGATTGAGGTATTTAAACTGGCGACCCCTGCTTTTCGAGAAGGGAAAACAGATTGTAAGCCGGGAGATATGGTTTGGTTTGACGAGCCCGTTTTGTGTACAGAGGGAAAGGTGCGTCTTGTTGTGAAAAAGCATTTGCAAAGAGGCGCTCAGCCTGAAGGCAAAGTGGTTGAACCATGGCGTCCATTGGAAGATTTTCCGGAATAAAAATTCTTTTGTTGAAAGAAAGGGGAATAATTATGAGTGAACAAAGCGTAACTTATCGTTACAGAATGTCAGATAGAGATGTTTTTTATGGTGGCGGCGTAGTAAACGGAGCTAGAAGCATCACCCTTGCCAATGACACTGCTAACCGCTTGATGGCTAAGGTGTTTCAAAACACAGGACATTGCGTAGAAGTTAGGAAAGTTCGTCTATATGAGCCTTGTTTTGCAGGGGATTATATGGAATTTATGGCCAGGATTAAGAAAATGGAAGGAAATCGTGCGGTGATTGAGGTGCGTTCTTTTAAAATCATTGAAGTACCTGAAAACCCTCCTTTTCCAAGCTCTATTGATGTTCTCCCTGAGCCACCGTTGTCAACAGTGGTACAGTTTGTATACGAACCCTACTAAGCCTATGCATACCATTGAATGCATTAAAACAAGGCGAAGTATCAGAAGATATTTACCAAAGAAGGTTGCTCATTCGGCTATCGAGGAGTTAATAGAATGCGTCAGATGGGCACCTTCTTCGAATAATTGTAAGGCAGAAAGAAATACGGTTGTAGAGAAGGCAGAGCATCTGCAAATCTTGGCAAATACCTTGGTTGCCCCTGAAAATATTCATATTGTCAAAAATGCACCCTTAATTTTTGTCATTTCCAATGTGAAAAAACGTTCCGGCTATGAGCGGGATGGACATCTTTCTTCATCAAAGGGGGAAAGTTGGGAAATGTTTGATGCAGGGGTTGCGTGCCAAACCTTATGCCTTGCAGCAGCGGAGCTGGGGCTGGGAACTGTGATTATGGGCACATTTGATGAGAAAGGTATTTCAAAGTTTATAAATATGCCGGAAAATGAGGAGATCATTGCTTTGGTGGCCTGTGGATATGCAGATGAAGTGCCAGTGCCACCAAGGAGAAAAGCAGTAGGGGAGATACTTAGATATTTGCAATGAGGTGATGATATAACTTAGGAAAAAATCCATATGAGCGGGCATTTATGGAAATTTAGCTAAAAACATTTGACCATTTTAGAGCATAAATATGAGGCTATTTGCAAAACAAAAGTTATTGTAAATGGCCTCAAACTGTATTAAAACTATTTAACAATATACAAAATTTTGGTAGAGTTTGATCGTTCCCAAGAAGGTTTTCTTGAAATTGTAAACTGAGTTTTCCCATGGGCAGTGGATAAAAATCTGCCTGAGCACTTTCTATGAGAAAGGGAATAGAAAAAACTAATTGAAGGATTGATGGTTTTTAAAAGGGTGCCAATTTTACCGGCACCCTTTTTCTATACTCATTTTTTCTTTTTATTAATGGGAATTATTATTTTAGTCACATGTTGATCAATATTATTAATATCCAATGGGGAGATTATGAATTCTTCAGAAACAGGACCAATTATTTTGTACTGATTTTGATTAATCCATTGAACCAAACGAATATGGGTATGAATGATATCAGCATAATTTCCCACATGAATCGCGGTGGCGGCAGTGAAATCTCCGAAGGTTCTAAAGCAATCGCCTTCCTCTGAGGAATCCACAGTGATGCCAAACTCTATGTCGGTATCTGTATATAAAAATTGTTCCAAAGGGTTGCAATAATATGTAACTATAATGGTTCCCTTATTTTTTAAATTCAAACTATCGCATAAATCAAGAATTTCAACCCATCTATGGACGGAAACATCAATATTTGAGTAATTGGACATGGTTTTACGTGTAAAAACCAAATGCATTTGGGGAATTTGCTCTATTTTAATATCTTCCAGGATTACAGCATCTTTGAGGTTTAAAAGATCTACACCTGTTTTCAAGCGTTGCAAAAAAGCGCTTGTAGATGCATATTTTCTTTGCAGGCAATTGATTTCTTCCAATAGCTCCGTTAGCTTTATTTCGATGTTTTTTTCCAAATCATCTGCTTTGTTACCAGTTATAATGCTTTGAATTTCCTTTAGACCAAAATCCATGGAACGGAGTTTACGAATAATGCAAAGGGTTACAAGCTGATTTTTGCTGTAATATCTGTATCTATTGACCTCGTCCCGAAATTCAGGAACAACTAGTTCTATTTCATCATAATAACGCAAGGTCTTGCTGGGAATGTTACAAATTTCTGATACTTCTCTTATAGAGAATTTGTAGTCGGCATTCATTCTCTCATCCTCCCCGTAAAAATGATATGAATTAGTATAACACAATCGGTTAACGATATCAAACTTAATAAAGAAAAGGGCAAAACCTGATTTTTTTTGCATAAATTTTTTGCACACTTTTCATTTTGTCGGTGAAAGCACAAAACAAAAAAACAAATAAAATCCTGTGGTAGGAATGTTTTGACAAAAATTTATTTTTTTATGGGAAAATTAATTAGAAATATGATTGACATTCCCCTTACTGCAATGAGTATAATCAGGCTATGAATATTGTTAAATTGAATAATAATTTTAAAAATAAAGACGAAAAATTGACAGAGGTTTACAGAGGGAAACGCAAATCTATCTAGAATATTTGAAATATACATAATAATTTCATTTTATTTTTAAAATATTTGTAGTTTTTTGTTGGTTCAAAAAAAGAATAATATTTTTTATTTCCCAAGAAATAGTGTGTTTTTTCTCGTTTTTAATGGTAAAAAAATCGCAAACATCCAAGCTTATTTGCTATGAGGATTCTTTCATAGTTTTTAATAAGTATTAAACATAAAAGCTATCTATAAAAAAAGATTGAAAGGGGGCAGGATTGCGAAACGGGATTGGAAAAGGAAGCTATTTACTAACAAGGGAAGGTGAGCGTTAATGGACTTAATGATTAAAAACGGTACTATTGTAACAGAAAAAGAAATGTTTCGAGGCGATATTGCTGTGAAAGACGGAATCATTGCTGCAATTGGAAAGAACCTTTCAGACATTCCTTGTGATACCATTGTGGATGCGGAAGGAAAGCTTGTTTTGCCGGGTGCGATTGATGCACATACCCATTTGGCAATGCCCTTTGGCGGAACAATTTCTGCAGATGGATACTATGCAGGAACAAGAGCGGCAGCCTGTGGAGGAACAACCACGGTTTTTGATTTTGCGTTGCAAGACTTTAACGAAAAAATGTTAGATGTAGTAAAAAGAAGAGATGCCCTTGCGGCGCCCGAAGCGGCTGTGGATTATGCCTTCCACGTTGGCGTAAAGGACGTTCATGGTGATCTCTTGGATTCTATGAAAGAGGCCGTAGAATTTGGTGTTCCATCCTTTAAAGTTTTTATGGTTTATGATTTTGGTGTAACAGACGGTGTTTTTTATCAGGTTCTAGAAAAAGCAAAAGAAATAGGCGCACTTATTTGTGTTCATGCAGAGAATAATGAACTGGTAAATACTTTAGTAGAAAGATATACTTCCGAAGGAAAAACGGCTCCATGGTATCATTATATGTCTCGTCCTGAGTTTGTAGAGGCGGAAGCGGACTTTAGAGCTATATCATGGGCGAAATCTTTAAATGCCCCTCTTTACAT
>JAEZPX010000084.1 GCA_023413275.1 Bacillota bacterium
TCCCAGCACTCAATGCCATCTTACCAAGGCCAATAATCAGCTTTTTATCAATTATTTCAGGGTACTGTTTCACCGTTGGTACCAAAAGCATTACTGCCGCCACTGTTGATGAAGCCGCAGCTGCCAATGCTAAACCGCCAACGCCCATAGGCTCTAATAATAGTTTGCACAAAATTGCATTCACCACAACCGATGCAACCCCTGAATAAAATGGGGTCTTTCCATCCTGATTTGCATAAAAAGCCCTACTCAAAATTGTTTGTATACCATAGCCAATCATCCCGAGGGAGAAAAAGAATAAAGCTGTGGAGGTTAAATGGGTTCCTTCAGCGTCGAAAGCCCCTCTTTCATAGATCAAGGCAACCAAGGGATGACTCAATGCCATGATACCAACCATCATAGGAATCAGCAAAAACATCATAGAGCGCAAAGTAGCCTTTACAGTAATTCCAAACTCCTGCCGATTCTCGCCACTGGAAATACGGGAAAGCTTGGGGAAAATTAAATTTGCAATGGCCAAAACAAACACACCCACAATAATGGTGTATAAGTTATTGGCATAATCCAATACCGAAACGCTTTGATCGCCATTGGAAAGCTGGGAAGCAAAACGGCAGTTAATCATAAAATTGATGGGTTGTGCCCATGTGGCAATCATAACAGGTAACATCAGCTTACCGATTTTTTTCAAACCCTCATCTCTAAAATGGAAATCCGGTCGATACCAATACCCTTTTTTCTGTAAAGACGGAATTTGAATAAACGCTTGCATTGCCCAACCAATTAAAAAAGCCGCAGTTAATCCATATATTCCATATTTTTCGTTGAAAAATATATAATATACAATAATAATTGCGTTGGAAGCCACGCTGATTGCCGCAGGAACATTAAATTCGTCTAAGGATTGTAAGATTCCCACAAAGGAAAAAGCAATGGCAGTAAATAAAATAGTGGGAAAGAGCATACGAGCAAGGGAGGCACACAGTTGTGCCGTTTCGTTATCAAAGCCAACTGCAAACAGCCATACAAACTGTTTAGCAAAGACAATGCCAATAACCATTAAAACAAAGGTTACTACTGTAATAAGGGTAACAAAACGATTGGCTAGAGAAAAAGCCTCTTCCTTCCCCTTTTTTTGTAAATACTCGTTAAAGATAGGAATAAAACTTGCAGAAATTGCAGAAGCAAAAACTGCATCGAAAAAAGTCCTGGGAATACGGCTGGCAAGCAAAAATGCCGCTGCCTGCATCTCCAAGCCATAATTTGCAGCGAGTAATTGTTCCCGAACCAAGCCAAGAACCTTCCCCACCAACGTTATCATCATCATAAAGCTGACAGCTTTCACTGCCTGATTGCCTTTTTGTGACATAATTGTTCTCCTGTTGACAAACTCCCTAACGGAAGTAAATTATTTGCAGACACACAAGATGGGTAGAGATAATTCTCCACCCACCTAATCTTACCTTATTTTGCCCAATTTTACAATAAATACTGTAAAAATGAAAGATTATTATACCTTGCCTATTTCATAGGAAGCATCTTGACCCTGAACACGTAATTTCAGAATGCTAAAGTTGCCATTTACACTTCCATCTGCCTTCCAAAGATTTGGAAGGTTGATATAACGCACACCGTCCTTTGCCGCCGTCCACTGGGCAGTACCACAACAGGACACCACAAATACCGTTTTGCCTTGGGCAACATATTTATTCAAAATCCCACGAAAATATGAAGTCTCAGCTACGGAATTAAAATCTCCAGGTGTTTTATCCATAATAATTACAATTGTGTCATTATTTGAAGCATCCAAATCTCTGGTTAAGCTTGCATATTGGGTAGGGTTTGTGGCACGAATGCCTCCCCCTGATGCAGAAACCATGGCTATGCTTGTGCCACTTCTGCTTAAGAACCGATATCCGCCATTCCAGCTCAGGGTATCTAACTTAGGTGCTGTTTTAATATCGCTAGTGCCACCGTAAATTGCCACCTCTGCATTAGAATCCACAGCATCTCTTACCCTTGTTCTCACATCCGCATAAGTTGTATCATTAATCTTATCTGCGCCGTTGTATGCCACAGTGCCTGAAATGTTTAGATAAAAAGCACCATCATTTTCCTTTGTAACTTTTTTCTGCAAGGGATCTGCCGCTGTGGTAGCATTTGGCGTTGCCACTGCCTTGCAGTCCCCAACAGTCACTGAGATATAAGCAGTTTGCCCGTCTCTGGTACATTTAATATAGGTTGAGCCTGCTTTTGTTGCTGTAAAAACATTAGACTTCATTGTGCCTATGGAAGTATCTGCAACCTCATAATTAGTTGTTGTGGACACCCAATGATTGAAACCATCCGTATCAACCACCTGCATGGCGATGGTAGCTGTTTCTCCAGCCTTGTTCAGCTTTATGCTGTTTGAAGTAGGCTTCAATTTGCTTGTTGTCGCTGAAACCACCCCAGTCTGGGAAGCTGTCTTATCCTTGTAAAGGGCTGTAACTTCAAATGTTCCCTTTTGAGAAGGAATAAAATCATATCCATTCCAAGTGCCCTCCACACCAACTGCTTGCATGGTAACCTCATTTGCAGGAATTTCGATTCGATTATAATACTCATCTAAGCCATAAACTTTAAATGTTATCGTCTTGTTAGGAAGGGTGCGGACCAAGGATGGTGTAATGGCGATTTTCTCAATTTCACCTGCTTGCGCATTCTGAAAAATACCTACCGCATTAATTACCTTTCTTTCGGAACCGTCGGAAACCGTATTTTTCACCGCTACTGCTGAATCATCCACAGTTTTTACTGCCATTGTAGAGGAACCGCCGCCGTCTAAATGCATGGCATTATAAGCGCCATACTCTCTCATGTAGTTGGCCATTTCGCTATGGGTTACGCCAACGCTGTCACCACGACCATCAACCACCATAAAAATAGCCGTTTTCCCGTCTTGAGAAATACCAAATGCTGTTCTGGGTTGACGTCCTGTTGCTACAATTGCTGTAGCAGGTGCCTCAGCCCCATCAATGAGAAGCTTTCCGCCACCGCCAAAAGCAAATTCCTTATTTTCAAAATCAACAGAACTGTTAATATTCATTGTTATAGCGTCATTCACCTGAAATTCATACGCTGCATTATTCCGATAATCCTTGCTCATTATAATCAAGTATCCATCTTCTGGTACCGCTACAGTTTCTCCCGGTTGTGAAATATAAGTAATGGTATCGCCTTCCACCACAAATTTTACAAGCTCAGGAAAACGCTTGTCCAAATCCGCTGTACTTTTTGCCGCTTGTTTATCAAAATAAATGGGGTAAACCATGGCAGTCACTTTGTTCATAGACGCAAGCTCAATGGCTTTCTGGCTATTGGCAAAGGTTGCGGTCATTTTAAAATAATCGAAAAAGGGATTATTGTTTTCATCCATGAAAAAGGATGCATATAAATCTCCATCATGATTTAAAGATGTACCAGCCGAAACCACTTCTCCATCCCTCATAACCGCTCCAAAAGGTGCGGAATAACTACCGGACATACCAAAAAAGTCGGAATTCACGCCAGCAAGAGCTCCATTATCAGTCAAAAGCTTTTTTACGGTTTCCTTTAAGCCATACTCAACAGTACTCTCTACTTCTTTAAATTCCAGTGTACCTTCTGTCAAATCCACCTTCAAAACATGCAAATTTTGAATCCCAGCATCAGTCATACGGCTGCTTTTTTCGTACACAACCCCACGGGTTACAGTCTGCTCTGTTTTTTGGTCATAGTATGTAGTTGCGCCAAAAACCCATGTGGTAGTTACCGAAAAAGTCAGTGCCGCCGCCAGCAAGGCGCCCATCAATCGTCTCATTTTTCCTAATTGATACTTCATTGCCCAATCTCCTTTATGCCATAATTACTATTTAGACGTGCTCCTTTGGTTTTTGTTCCCAAAATTTTTTCGGAGATTTCCCAAAAAAGACGTATTCTGTCAACTTACGACTTTCATTTTAGCACTTTTCATTATAGATTTCTTCTTAATTCAAAAAATTTAATATATATGTAATATTTCAGGTTAATGCTTCCAATTGACGTCAATCCTTTTTTCCCATGGAAAAAAGCTACTCCTTTTGATGAAAAAGACAGTGAAAAAAAAGATTTCTTTCTAGATATCTCGTTATTTTCACCTGCCCTATTAAAATTTATGAAGGGATATCTTCTTTTTGCCATCCTTCTTCTCATAGAAAATTTGTCCTTTTCATAAAATAATACTGATACAAATTAGGAGGTATTAATAATATGAAAAAAGCAGTAGCCGTTTGTCTTAGTTTGCTCCTTCTTTTTGGCCTTGGCGGATGCAAAAAAGAGGAGCCTTTATCAGAACTGGAGACAATACAAAAGCAACTAAACGAAATGGATGGGTATTACTGTACCGCTTCCCTCACCCGCATCTCCAACAAAGGGGAAACCACTTACGGCACAAAGCAATACGCCAAATCAACGGGGGAATATCGTCTAGAGTTAACCTCACCTGAAAACGTAGCTGGCAACTATACCATATTCGACGGTCAAAAAATTTGCCAGTATAACCCCAGGTTGAATAACCAACTGGTAAAGGATGTCCCCGCTTCCCAGCACAGAAACGAATTATTTCTAGGGCAATTTATTAAAAACTACATGCAATCTGAGGGAGTGGGTGTAGAAGCTGCCGCCTTGGATGAGTCCAAATGCATAGTAATGGAAGCCGTAATTCCAGGTACTGATGGTGCTTTATCCTCAGAAAAACTTTGGGTAGATCGAGAAACCTATTTACCGAAACGCCTTGTTCTATATGACAACCAAGGTCAAGAGCGTTATCGCTTGGATTATGATGAATTTGTTTATAATCCAGATTTCGAGGAAAATCTTTTTCAAATTAAAGAATAAAGGCTCTATTTCGTGGCAATAATGGTAGCAGTCAGGACAGAAGCCAAATTTTAACATTACATATTTCTATGCCGCTGCTGCCTGACGAATTTTTCAGCGGAGCGTGAGCCTATGATCGTTAGAAGAGGAGATATTTTTTTTGCAGACCTAAGCCCTGTAGTGGGTAGTGAACAAGGGGGAATACGCCCCGTATTAATCATACAAAACGATGTAGGCAATAAATATAGCCCCACTGTCATCTGTGCCGCCATCACATCCCAGATGAATAAAGCAAAGCTTCCAACACACATCCCCCTATCCGCCGCGGAATATGACTTACCTAAGGATTCTGTCATTTTACTGGAACAAATCCGCACCATTGATAAGCAAAGGCTGAAAGAAAAAGTATGCCGCTTGGACACGGAAATGATGCAGCGGGTAAACCAAAGCTTATTAATCAGCCTTGGTTTGCAGCAAGCTTCGCAACAAAAAGGGGTATCAAATGAATAAGAAAAACACAAAGCGGCTTCCATTTAGAGAAGCCGCCTTGTTCATATGATTTCATGAGAAAAGCAATGATCTTATAAAAAAATTGCTTTTTTTTATTATCTTAGAAACAATATTTGCTGGCTGTTCATAAATTTATTCAGCTTTTTCTGCCTTTTGAAGCCAACAAAAGCCACAAAAAATATAAACCAATGAAAACAACAGTAAATAAGATTACATTTCTTATCGTAACAGGCTGGCCAATCATTAATAGTGTGCCATGATAGACTATTGTTGAGAGTATTCCAGTTCCAAAAGCCTTTTTGAATATGTCAAACCAATTCATACCCTATCCCCTTAAATCATGGTACCACGCACATGGTTATGTATCCTCTGAATTAATATATCCAGAGCAACCACGTTATTACCGCCTTCTAATACAATAATATCTGATGAGCGCTTACTAGGTTCAACAAATTGCTCATGCATTGGCTTAACCGTTGTAAGATATTGGGAAACTACAGAATCCAAGCTTCTGCCTCGCTCTTGAACATCCCGCAAAATACGCCGCAAAATTCTTACATCTGCATCGGTATCCACAAAAATTTTTATATCCATGAGATTGCGCAAAAATTCATTCTCAAAAATTAAAATACCCTCTATCACAATAACTTTTGTGGGTTGAATTACCATGGTCTGGGCAGAGCGGTTGTGGTCTGCAAAATCATAAATTGGACACTCAATCTGAATGCCTTGTCTAAGCTTCTGAATATGCTCAATCATGAGCTGCGTATCAAAAGCATCAGGATGGTCGTAATTTAATAAGCTGCGCTCTTCATAGGACATATCGTCATGGCGCTTGTAATAATTATCATGATATACAACAGTTACATCATTACCAAAGCGCTCCTTAAGTCTGTTGGTCAGCGTTGTTTTGCCACTGCCCGTTCCACCAGCAATACCTATAATCATTATGTCATCCACTGAATTTGCCTCCCCTTTCGTTTTACCTACTGTTCCTTTGTCCCCAATATAATTCTAATATCGCATTTGTCCCAACCTCGTTGGGTGCGACCTCAACCTTTGCATCTTTAAAGAAGGAAACCAGATCGGCACCAATTCCCTCATTTTTCACTTGAATTCTTGTATAGGTATTATGTTGTCCCGTGTAGTTAGAGGGTGAACCCACTCGATACCCCGCATCCTCCAGCTTTTTACTATAGGTTGCAGCCAAGCCGTTTATATCCCCTCCGTTGGCAACCTCTATCAAAAACGCCTTGCTATCTGAGGCAGTGCCTTGGGTATCCGATGCAGCTACACTATAAAATACACGATCAACCATTTCTCTGGTTGCTTCTGCATCATGAATAAAATAAGACACGCTACCAACATATTGTCCAACCCCAGGAAGGGTTTCCATGGAGACGTTACCCATATTTATTTTGTCTACATAATTTACATATTTTAATGCATCCGCCATTGATATATCTGTATCAATGTATTTGTACATAACAGAAATTAAGTCGGGCAGGTTTTTCAAAATTGTTTCTGTACTTAAAACCTTTTCAGCCAAGGCTTTTAAAAATAACTGCTGCGTTTGAATACGTGCCACATCCCCTTCAACATAGCGGCGGAAGCGAACTAACTGCTCAGCCTTTTCTCCATCTAAATGTTGATCACCTTTTTTTAGATTAATCAAAGGATCCCCGGTATCTCGCATATCCCAATACATATCCTGAGGTACATACATATCCACACCGCCTATGGCATCCACAATGGCACGAAATGCCTCTAAATCTATTTTAACATAGTGGTCAATCTTAATTCCCATTAAATCCTCTATTTGCAAAACGGTATTCTGACATCCTATTTTTTCACCGCTGTATGCATGTACCGCATTTAACTTTGTCACTTGATTGTAAGAGCGACCCTCAGCTTTAATATTCGCCTTAACTT
>JAEZPX010000143.1 GCA_023413275.1 Bacillota bacterium
GACTTACAGTGGCGGAAAATGCCAAAATTTTAGGAGCTAGAGTCATTTTGTCCGATATCGTGGATGAAAAATTAGATTTCGCCAAAAAACACGGCGCTGAGTTTACCATAAACGCTATGAAAGAAAATGTTGCCGATCGAATTTTTGAAATTACTGGTGGAATGGGAGCAAATGTGGTCATTGATTCTATCTGTAATAAAAAAAGTTTCGAAGATGCTTTAACTTTTGTTTCTAATGCCGGAAGAGTGGTGGAATTAAGCTTTAATACAACCCCTAGCGAGATTGCCCCCATTTCGTTGTCTAAAGGTGAAGTTAGTATTATGGGGTCACGGCATCAAACAAATCGTTTTCCCGTTGTTATTGATTATGTAAAAGAAGAAAAAATCGTTTTTGAAAATTTTATCACTGCATTTTATCCCCTAGAGGAAATGGAAAAAGCTTTTAAGTATATTGAACAAAATCCAGATAAAACTAGAAAAATAGTTATTAAAATGTATTGATTTCGATTTTTTTAAATTCTTCAACGTTTAACAAGGAGTTGGGAAATGGGGTCAATGGCAGTTATGCTATAAAAATTCATTAAGTATTTGATTAGGCTATGCTACTTAAAGTGTAGCCTTTTGTTGAGAAAATAAAGTTTATTTCTTGTTGTTTTATACTATTGAAAATGAAATTTATTTATGATAGTGTAGATAAGAAATGTGAGAGGGGGTAGTAAAATGAAGGTTAGAGAAAAGATGAAGCGTGAAACCTCTAGAGAATATGCTTTAAGCGTATTGAAAGATAATATAATAAATCTTGATTTAAAGCCTGGAACCTTGGTGAGCGAAAATACAATGGCTTTAGAGCTGGGTATTTCTAGAACCCCCGTTAGAGAGGCCCTAAGCGAGTTAGCAAATATAGGTATCGTGGAGGTTTTTCCTCAAAGAGGAAGTAGAATTTCTTTAATAGATTATGATATGATAGACGAAACCTATTTTATGAGAAATTTGTTAGAATGTGGGGTCGTTAAAGAGGTTTGTCGGGTTATTCATGAGGCGAATATAGCTGAGTTAGAGGAAAACCTGCGTATTCAAAATCAATATTGTTTGAACAACAATCCAGAAGGGCTTTTTGAGGCTGATAATGCATTTCATAAAATGCTTTTTCAAATTGCAAAAAAATCAAAGTGCTATGATGTGGTCAGAAGTTTTTCCATTCATTTTGACAGATTAAGGTTGCTCAAGGTTTCCGCCAGTGTGGGAGCGAATAAGATTGTTGAGGACCATAGAGCAATTTTAGAGGCGATTAAAGAAAGGGATGGGGAAAAAGCCGTTACCTTTATGCAACAACATTTAAAACAATATGAACAGGAAAGACAAGAATTATTAAATAAATTTCCCGAGTATTTTAAGTGAATTGACAAGCTGTTGCTTGTCTTTTTTTCGTTTATGCTTTTTCAAGTGTAAGCCACTGTGATTTTATTGCCAATCACAAAGCTGCTCACTCGCATTCATATGAAACACAAAATAGAAAGTTTCATTTTTAAAACATCAAATTGAATATAAATTGAAAATAAATCATTTATTGTTCTTTAAAGTTAGAATCGCTATTTGTGGGGAATACATAGGTCATAATTTTTGCTATAATTTTTATCATAAAGGGAGGTCAGATGATTACTATGGATCAGAAAAAAATAGGGAAATTTATAGCTGAGTTAAGAAATGATAAAGGTATGACGCAAACAGAATTAGGTGACAAAATTGGAGTAACAAATAAAACAATTTCGCGTTGGGAAAATGGGAATTATATGCCTGACATATCTATCATTCCACTATTATGTGTTAAACTGGGCATCAGTGTTAATGAGTTATTTTATGCTGAGCGCTTAAAGGAGTCAGAATTTAAAGAAAAAGCTGACGATCATTTATTAGAAACACTGAATCATATCAAAAATTTCAAGCATGATAAATCTTTGATTGATTTTTTAACAGGAGCTGGCACAGGTATAGTCCTATCATGTATGTACTCACCGTTTTCTGTAAAAAGAACGATAATATTATTCATGGGTGTTGTTATGATTGGAATTGGTTGGCATAAAAAAGCAAAATATGATAAGAAAATATTTCAGTATTTAGGCAATGGAGAATAGATGATGACATTAGGATTTATTCTTAAAATTCTAAGATTTAATTCACTTGAGTTCAAATCAGAGCAGATACTATCATACCTTCATATAATAGAAGTAGTCAAATGACTTTTTGCTTGAATGGTAGGATGGAGGATCCCGTGATGAATAACTTTCTAAATGGTTTGACTGGAGAGATTGTCACTCCTTTTGACCCGATTTATAGAGAAGCAAGGCAAGGCTTTAATACAGCGATTCAGCAGTTTCCTTTAATTATTGTATATTGCACAACAAAAAATGACGTTTCTAATGCTGTCATTTGGTCGAAAAGGCATTGCGTGCCAATTCGTATACGTAGCGGAGGACATAATTATGAAGGGTATTCCAATGGTGATTGCACTTTAGTGATTGATATTAGCCAAATGAATGACATGTGTATTGATGAAAGTTCAAATGAGCTGACTGTTCAAGGTGGAGTTACCAATAAGCTGGTATATGAATTTGTAGCATCCAAGGGATATCCTTTTCCGGGGGGAACTTGTCCCACCGTTGGCGTAAGCGGATATGCACTGGGAGGTGGATGGGGACTTTCTTGCAGAAATTTTGGTTTGGGTTGTGATAGTTTAAAGGAGATTGAATTAATTAATTACGAAGGTATCACGATGAAAGCCAATCGTGAAAATCATTCCGATCTTTACTGGGCATGTCGAGGGGCAGGCGGAGGTAATTTTGGTGTAATCGTATCTATGACCTTCAATTTACCTCCAAAGGTAAGAAATGTGACGCTGATTGAGATAGATTATTTAAATGTTCATGAGCAAGAACAGGAAGAATTTCTTTATGTATGGCAAGAATGGTTAAAAACAGCGGACCAACGAATTACTTTGATTGGTAGGGTTTATCATTCTTCTGTGGATGGCTTGGGCATGCTGATTAGAGGAATATTTTATGGTTCGGCGGAGGTTGCTAAGGAAATGATGGCTGATTTTCTTGCCCTTGATAATGCAGAATATAATATTGAAGCTATGACATTTCTTGAGGCGGTCACCATCATTGGAAGTGTCTACCCACCTTCAGAGAAATTTCAATCGGCAAGTCGTTTTGCTTTCAGGGATTTTACATCAAATGAAAGAATGGAGCTTGTAGATCTAATAAGGAAGCGTTCCCCTGGGTCTGTATTTGCGGGTATTTCATTATATGCATTAGGCGGCAGAGTATCAGAAATTGAGACTGATGAGACTGCCTTTTACTATAGAAATGCAAAATATATAATGTGGCTTGAAACAGTTTGGGAGAAACCTAGTTATGCAAAAGAAAATAGAGAATGGATTGACAATCGGTTTCCTTACCTTGAGGCAATCACAACAGGTTCCTATGTAAATTTTCCATATGGAGAACTGTATGACTATTTACATGAGTATTATGGAACCCATGTTAGAGCATTGAAAAAAATAAAGAAAAAATATGACCCTAAAAATATCTTTGCCTTTCCTCAAAGTTTAGAGAGGCTGAAGTGTTGTATTGATGGGGCATCACTATGTTCTAAATGCTATGAGCCAGAAGATGATATGGAAGGAAATCTAAACGAGAAAGGAGAGGAAAATTATAGAGGTTTTCGATATGTATCAAAAAGATAAAATGATTCTTGAAAAGCATCGAGAAAAAGCTCGGTGCTTTTCTTTTTATAAGGCGTTTATCTCCGTTTTATCTATAAAATAAGAAAGATTTATAAATCATTGTATCTATTTCAATTTTTATATGCCAATTGAAGGTGGGGAATGGACATAATCACGATTATAATTACTTAAAGGAAAATACCTTGTAAAAGATAATTTTAGAGACTACAATAAGAAGAAAGAATAATAAATTGTAACTTGGATTTTTAAAAACAATGTATAGAAGTGTTTTTTGTAACACTTCTTCTTTCAGTATTGTATTTTTGCAGAGGTGGAAGAGAAATGGGAGAGGAATCGACGACAGTTTTGGTTGTTGAAGATAACAGCTTTAGCTGGGAGTTCTTTAAGGCTGTTTTGTCTGGTTTGGGTATAATGTCGGAGGTTGCAAAGGATGGTTTAGAAGCTATTTCTATGCTTGAGAAAACAACGTTTGGATTGATTTTTATGGATTGCCAGATGCCGAATATGGATGGATATGAAGCCACAAAAAAAATCCGTGCCATGGGCAATAACTTTTATTCAATACCCATTATTGGAATATCTGCCACGGTTACAGATGAGATACGGGTAAGATGTTTTCGAAGTGGGATGAATGACGTGCTGGAAAAACCCGTTGATATTGGATTTCTTAAAGATATGATAGATAAATATTTACCAAATCAGGAGATCGAAAGAGTGAATCAAAAGGCAACTGATTTAGATTGGGAATTTAGTTTTGATGATGCAGTTTCATTATTATGTGAGGAAATGAAAATATCTATTGGAGAGGCCACAAAATTACTGAAAGATTTTTTTAATATCAGCAAGAAGCTTCTTTTAAAGATAGAAAATGCAAGTTTAAGTGGCAATCAAGAAGATGTATCTAAATATGCCCATCAAATAAAAGGAATGGCTTCCATGATGCGTCTTAGAAAAATCCAAACAATAGCAGATAAGTTGGAAAAGGGCGGCGCCCAAATGACATGGGAGTTAAATCAGCTGAAGAAGGCACTATTTGCGTATGGAATTGGTGAAGTTGAGGAGTTTTCGATGTGATTAAAATACTTATTGTGGATGATATGATTATTTTGCGCGAATGTCTAAAACT
>JAEZPX010000221.1 GCA_023413275.1 Bacillota bacterium
CTCCCGATGAATTGGTTGAAAAATACGGCTGTGACTCACTGAGAATGTATGAATTATTCGTTGGCCCTCCAGAAATGGATTGCGATTGGGACGATAGCGGTATTGATGGGGTGTTCCGTTTCTTAAATAAAATTTGGAAAATGGTTTATACCATTAAAGATGCTCCAGTGGAAGCAAGCAAAGAAGAAGCCTTTGTTTGCAATAAAATGATTGCTGATATTACCAGCCGTTTAGAAGCTTTGACAATGAATACAATTGTCAGTGGTTTTATGGAATCTTCCAATAAATTTAATGAAATTGCCAAAAAACAGGGCGGTCTTTCAAAGGAAACTTTGGAAACAGTGGTTACTATGTTAGCTCCCTTTGCACCTCATATCTCTGAGGAGCTTTGGAAAGAATTGGGTCATGAGGACTCCGTTTTTGCTGCTGGTTGGCCTGTAGTGGATGAAAGTAAGCTTGTACAAGATACCATTGAAATTGCTATACAAATTGGTGGTAAATTAAGAGGAACCATGGAAATTTCCTCTGATGCTGATAAGGAAGCAGTATTGGCACAGGCGAAAGAGACTTTAGGTAGTCGCTTAGATGGAAAAGAAATTGTAAAAGAGATTTATGTGCCAGGCAGAATCGTAAATCTGATTGTAAAGTAAATCCATTGAACTATTATTGCAGAGTTGTGAGAGCTTGTTCTCTAGCAGCTCTGCTTTTTGTGCTATGAGGTGATTGAAATGGTAGAATTGCTGATGATAGATGGGGATGTATTAAAGGATACTGCAAAATTTCAGATTGCTATGGAGCTTGTGGGAAAGAAACGTAGAGCCAAAGTTGAAAAAATGATGAAAGAGGAAAGTAAACGTCTGTCTTTATGTGCGGGTCTTTTATTGCGTTATGCTTTTTTAAAGGTAAATCAAATTGCTCTTTATGATGAAATTGAAATAACAGAAAGAGGTATGCTGTATCTGCCTAATCATGAATATTACTTTAGCTTGTCTCACTCTGGGCGGTTTGCAATTTGCAGCTTTTCTCACGAATCCATTGGTTGTGATATTGAAAAAACCCGAGACAAATTACCGAAAGTTGCAAAAATTTTTTCTCCGGAAGAAGAACAGTTTTTTTATAAATTAGACGATGAAAATAAGAAAGCGTTTTTCTTTCAACTATGGACACGAAAAGAAAGCGTAACAAAATGGATGGGCACAGGGATCACATATCCCTTTAACAGCTTCACTGTAATGGATGGGTTGCGAAACAGAAATATCATCGTTATAGAAGGTAAAAAATTGTGCTTAAAGTCATTTCAGATGGAGGATTATGTGATTTCTTTATGTAACGAAAGGGGAAATTTTCCTCAGGAAGTTAAAAAAATGGACTGGGATATTTTAACTGAAAATTAAAAACATTTAAATTGTGTTTTAAAGTTGAAAATTGTCACAAAATCTGTATAATATAAAGAGACAAATTGTGATAATAATGAGGTTTATATAATGAAAATACTAAAAAGGGCTACTTGCCTTGTTTTAACGGCTTTTCTAGCCATCGGTGTTTTTCCTACCTATCAGACGGGTGCTGCTACTGTTGCGGAATTAGAAGCAAAAAGGAAGACACTGTCACAGCAGACAGACAAAGCAAAAAAGGAAATTGCAAATTTGAAGAACAAGCAGTTATCTGTGGAACAAGAACTTGATGCCATGGATAAGGTTATGAATAGCTTGCAAGCAGAATTGGATAATGCGCAATCAGACTTAGATGAGCTTACTGCATCTTTGAAGGCTGCAGAAAAGGAATTAGAAGAGGCAACTGCAAAGAGAGATAGACAGTTTGAGCTTTTGGGTAGTCGTATGCGTTTTTTGCAGCAAAAGGGTTCTTCAGGTTATCTGGAAATTCTTTTAGAGGCTGAAAGTTTTTCTGATTTATTTTTAAGAATGCAGTATGTGAATGATATTATGTCTTTTGATAAAGACATTTTGGATCAGCTGCAAGCAATTCAGACTACAATTCAGACCAAGAAAGAAGAAATTACTAAAAACCATGCAGCCCAGGCTGAAGTAGTGAAAATGCAAAAAGAAAAAATTGAAAGCATGGACAGCTTAATTGCTGATAAGAAAGCCCTTGTAGCATCATATAGCAAAGATGTTAAAAAACAGGAGCAATTGATTGCTGCAAATGCAAAGGCTGATCAGCAGGTTTTAAATTTGATTGCTCAGCAAACAAGCAGCTCTACACCATATTATACTGGAAATGGTTCTTTAGGATGGCCGGTTCCTGCAAAATCAGCATCTTCCTCAAGCTTAAGCAGTGGTTTTGTACATAGAGTCAACCCTGTTACAGGAAAAAGCGAGAATCATAGTGGTTATGATATTCCTGCTCCATATGGCTCGGCTATTGTTGCCGCAGAAGCTGGGAAGGTAACATATTCCGGTTGGATGAATGGTTATGGCTATACTATTATCATTGATCATGGCGGCGGACTTTCCACATTATATGGACATAACTCTTCCCTTGTTGTATCGAAGGGCACAATGGTAAAAAGAGGGCAGACTGTAGCAAAATGCGGAAGTACCGGAATTTCAACGGGTAACCATTGTCATTTCTCGGTTTTAGTAAATGGTTCATATGTTAACCCCCAATCTTACTTGGGCGTTAAAAATATCAGTCGTTAATTGGATTTAAAAGAATATTATTGATGAAACATCCTCATGATGGACTATATGATTATAAATAGTGCTTCGTGAGGGTGTTTTATTTTAAAGACGATCAATAGAATACCATAATAATATTATGTAAACGAATAGAGGATTTTAAATGAATTTACGTGTTGTAAGACTAAAGAAAGATGAGATCAGCTATATCACAAAAATTTGCTCTTGGTTTTATCATTGGTGGGGAAAACAGGAAGGCTTTAGCATCGATAAATTAGAAGCATATGTGTTGCATTCGTTGTGTGAAGAAAGAATACCTCAAACGTATATATTGTTAGATGATAAAGAATTGGTAGGCGTATACCAATTGTCTGTTATGGATATTGATGTTCGGCCGGATATTTATCCATGGCTCATTAATGTCTATATTGATAAACCACATAGAGGCAAAGGTTTTTTAAATCTTTTGATGAAATCGGCCAAGGAAAATTGCCAGCACCTAGGAATAAAACAAATTTTTTTATATACAACTCATGAGGGGTTATATGAGAAGTATGGTTAAAATTTGAAGAAGAATTTAATACGTTTATTAAAGGTAAGGAAATACAGCGACTATATAGCTGGATTATCTAAGATTTTAGTAATACGGATACAACTATTCG
>JAEZPX010000122.1 GCA_023413275.1 Bacillota bacterium
CTTCTCTATTGATCGAATTAGGGTATTCACCCCTCCTTATTTCTGAAAGACTAGGGCATGAAAATATTGAAACTACTTTAAAAGTGTACTCTCATTTATATCCAAATAAGCAAAAGGATTTAGTTGATGAATTACAAAAACTTTGTGAATAGTACGTTTTTAGTACGCTTACCAAAAAAATAAGACCGCAAAACCCTTAAAAACAAGGCTTTGCGGTCATTTTTATTCTTATTCAACAGAAATGATGTAGAAATATAGAGGTTGTGCTCCGCTTTGAATTTCAACTTCACAATCAGGATAGCTTTCTGTAATAAAATCAGCAATTTCCTGTGCATCCTCTGCTGTTACATCAGAACCGTAGTAAATGCTTACCATTTCATTTTCGTCTGTTATGGTTTGTTTCAGCACCTCTTTTGTTCCTTCTGCAACTTCCTTTGCCACAACAACAATTTCATCATTCAACATTCCCAGAATGTCACCCTCAGCAATTTCTTTATCACCAAAGTTGGTATCTCTTACCGCATAAGTAACCGAAACCGTTGAAACAGCCTGAATTGCCTCTTTCATAGCTTCTGTCATTTCCTTTGCTCCAATACCTTCGGCATTGCAGAACATTGCGCTAATCCCTTCTGGAACAGATCTAGTGGGAACCACAAAAAGCTTTTTATCTTCACAAAGATCAACAGCCTGTTCCGCTGCCAATATAATATTCTTATTATTTGGCAGTATAATGATATTCTCAGCGTTAATTTGGTCAACTGCATTCAAAATATCTTCCGTGCTGGGGTTCATTGTCTGTCCCCCCTCAATAATCATATCTACCCCTAAATTCCTGAAAATTTCGGATAGTCCTGCACCCGCAGAAATAGAAACAAAGCCAATGTCTTTTTTGGGAAGTTCAGCCTTCTTATCCTTTTGTTTGTTTTCTGCCGCTTGTACAGGTGTAGACATATTTGTGTTGAAATCAATATGATTCGTATGCTGTTCACGCATATTTTCTATCTTCAAACCACTCAAACTGCCTATAGACAATGCCTTTTCCAAGGCTAAGCCGGGATGATCCGTATGAACGTGAATTTTTATGACTTCATCATCATTTACACATACAATAGAGTCCCCAATGGTTCCTAAATATGTTTTTAACTTCTGAACCGTGGCATCATCCGCTTGGAGTATATTGATAAAAAATTCTGTGCAATAACCAAAGGTAATATCCACATTATCAATGGATGCCAATGCACCAAAGTCCACCGCTTCTGACTTGGTGGGTTCCGCAATGGAAACAGGGCCATCATCGTTAATATGTTTCAAGGCACCCTCTAAAATATATAGTAACCCACGCCCACCTGCATCTACAACACCTGCCTGCTTTAATACAGGAAGCATTTCTGGTGTCTTCGCCAAAACTTCATGTCCATATGCAATAATTCCTTTGAGAAATACTTCAATATCGTCTGTTTCCAATGCCAATTTTGCCCCTGCTTCCGCACAAGCTCTGGCTACTGTCAATATTGTTCCCTCTTTTGGCTTCATAACTGCCTTATATGCAGTCAATACACCCTTGTCTAAAGCCAAAGCCAAGTCTGTTACGCAAGCCTCTTCCAATCCTTCCAGTCCCTTGGAAAAACCACGAAATAACTGTGAGGTAATTACACCCGAATTTCCTCTTGCCCCTCTTAATGCACCACCTGCAGCCAGCTTAGAAACTTCATCTACTCTTAAAGAGTTGCTCTTTTCTGACTCTCTTGCTGCCGCCAAAACGGTAAGGGACATATTTGTTCCGGTATCCCCATCAGGCACAGGGAAAACGTTCATTGCGTCAACAAGCTGCTTATTTGCTGTTAATTCGTTTGCCCCGGCGATAATCAATCTGCTTAAGCGCAGGCCATTCAACTTCAAAATACTCACCGATCGTTCCTCCTCATACTCAGTTGTCGACTCTGACACCGTCAACAAAGATATTCACATCTTCCACCTTAAGCCCTGCATATTCCTCAACAGAATATTTTACTGTGCTAATGATATTGTCTGCGATCGCTGAAATATTGGTGCCGTATTCTACTATAATGTGTAGATCCAAACTCACCTTGTTTTGATCCACACTCATTTTAATTCCCTTCGTTAAGCTTTCCAGCTTTAGCAGCTGAACCAAGCCATCTTTCATGTTTTTTGCTGCCATCCCCACAATGCCATAGCACTCTATCGCCGCATAACCAGCAATTCTTGCAATTACCTCATGGTCAATGCTAATTACACCATATTGATTTTCTAATCTTGCTGCCATATTAACCAGCCTCCTATCCTAATCCATGAAAATCAGGGATTTTTTATTCGATTGCATAGTTAGTGCTATTATACCACTTTTTCCTTATTATTTAAAGAAATATTTAAAAAACTTCCTCTTGTGGGTTGCTTTGATAAAAGAATAAAAGATATCACACCTTTATGAAAAATTTTTTAGTAATCCCCCTTCATCTTTATGGATAAAAAATAAAAAAATCCCTCTTCATATTAGAAGAAGGATTTTAGGAAGGGGTAATATCTATTGCAAAAAACGAATTTTTCAGACTATTAAACATACTACTATCCATCAAATATAAGTGGAAAAATACTAGATGAATTTCACCCTGATCGGCATATACTATTTCATGCCGTTTTCTGCATTATTGAAGAAGACTTGGCAACCAAAGCGTAAGCTGTGGCACAAAAGTAACCAACATTAAAACAACAACGGAAAGTAGCAGCAATGGCAGTATTGATTTTAACGTCTGAACGAAACTTGCCTGAGCAATTTGATTTGTCATCAACAAACAAATTCCTACAGGTGGTGTAACCAAACCAATACATAAGTTAAAACTCATAATAATGCCAAACTGTAAAGGGTCAATTCCAAAAGCAGAAAGCAGTGGCATTAAAATTGGAGTCATCATAATAATTGCGGCATTTGCCTCCATCAGCATTCCTATAACCAAAAATAGCAGATTCATAAGCAAAAGGATTACTACTTTGCTTGAAGTGATTGCGCTAAATCCTTCTAACACTTGTTGAGGCAAACCTGATGTTGTTACAATATAGCTAGAAGCCTTGGAAAGACCAACCAACACTAAAATTGATGCTGTAGCAATTGTCCCTTCTACAAAAACAGAAAAAATTTCATTAAACTTCATATCTTTGTAGATAAAAAGACTTACAGTCAAAGAATAAACAACAGCCACTGCTGCTGATTCCGTTGGTGTAAAAACACCTCCGAAAATTCCGCCAAGAATGATTACAGGCATAAATAACGCCCAGATACCATTAATAAATGTTAGTGCAATTTCTTTCGGCTTCTTCTTTGGATGAGCAGGTAAATCATGTTTTCTTCCATAAAATAATGCATATATAATTAAGCCACTTGCCAGCAATATTCCGGGAATAACTGATCCTACAAAAAGTTTAGAAACAGATAAGTCTGTTATACTTGCATATACAATCAGAGTAATGGAAGGTGGTATAATAGGCCCCAGAATAGAAGCAATTCCAGAGACTGCCGCAGCAAAATGCGGCGGATAACCTTCTTCCTTCATAGCAGGGATGGTAGTTCCCCCTACTGCCGATGCCGTTGCAACCCCTGAACCTGATATTGCTCCAAATAAAGCCGAAGCCAATACCGTAACCACAGCCAAAGAACCTTTAATCCAACCAATTACAGCATTGGATATATCAATGAGCTTTCCTGTAATACTTCGAGACATTATGTTTCCTGCCAGCATGAAGAATGGAATTGCCAATAACGAGCTGGCATTCATACCTGCAAATAATTTTTGAGGCAAAACAATGAGAGGCATATCTGCCACATTTAGGGCAATCAATGTACCAATTCCTAATGCCAGATAGATAGGAATCCCCAAAAAAGACAACCCAAGCAAAGATAGAATTACAATCAAACCTGCATTCATTGGACTTCCACCTCACTTTTTTTTGACTCTTGAATCTGTTTAAAATTTTGCAATATTATTTCAATGGATGTTAAAATCATAAGTACCACGCCAATTGGCATACACGCATAGGGTATAGACATAGAAATCTTTAACCCTGCGGAAATATTATTGGCCGCTGTTTGACATAGTGTTAATGAATAGTTGAACAAAAACAACAAAAATACAATACCTACAAATGTTGCAATAATTGTAAATATACTTTTTAACCTTGGCTTTAACAAATTAATCAAGAAATCAATTTGTAGATGGCTGTTCCGCCTTGTGGCTATGGCTGCTGCAATCATAACATCATAAATGAATAGATACCTTGCCAGCTCCTCACTCCATGAGTTTGCAGAAGAGAAACAATAACGTAGCACTACTTGATAGACCATTACGATAATCATAGCAGCGACAGTAATACCCAAAAATATTTTTTCTAAGGTTTCCAGCTTATCCAGAAACTTCGAATAGGCTCTAATCAATGAAATCACCTCATTATTTATCCTTTGTATATCTTACTTACCATCATCCATTGCTTTAATTCTGTCTGCCCAGTCTTTTAAATCAGGGAAATTTTTATCGGCGAATCCATCAAAATGTTCTTTGAATTCATTCAGATCAACCTCAATTACGGTACAACCTTTTTCAATCAGCTTTTTTTCTGCCGCCGATTCTTTTTCCAACTGTTTTGCACTGACTTCTTTACCCGCATACTCTGCAGCCTCTGCTACTGCACTTTGAATGTCTTCTGGTAAGCTACTAAAGTAATTTGAATCCATTATAAACAAATTGCAGCTGTAAACATGATTCGTTTTAATCCAATATTTGCACACTTCATCAAATGCATAGTTCATTGAGTCAGCCATAGGGTTTTCCTGCCCAGAAACAGTACCCTGCTGTAATGCTGTGTATGTCTCATTCATGGCCATAGGTGTTGGTGCCGCATCCATCCACTGCCAAGTTTTTAAATACATCTCAAGATTTGGCGCCCTCAGCTTAAAACCCTTAAAATCTGATACTTTATGCATCTCCTTCGTTGCCGTTACAATTCTTGGACCTCTAAAGGTTCCCCCCATTAATTTAAAACCGGAGGCTTCGCCAATCTTATCTTTCATTTCTTGACCCAAGTCGCCATACCAAACCTTCATAAAATGATCATAATTACTGTAAATATAGGGCATTGCATCAATATTTGCCAAAGGCGTAAACGTTGCTAAAGTCCCTACGGACTCGCAGATAATATCAGCAACACCATAACCTAATCCTTCAAGCACCTCTGAAGTTGATCCTAAACTCGCTCCGCCATAGAGTTTGACCTCTACTCTGCCGTCTGTTAGCTCCTTAATTTTATCCGCAAAAACAGCAGCTGTGTCATACGCATTGTCGCCTTCCGTTGAGTTTAATGCCATCTTCCAAGTATATGTCTCCCCACTACCACCAGTTGCTTTCTCATTTTCATTGCTACTTCCGCCACCTCCACAACCTGCCAAACAGGATGCGGTTACTGCTGATGCCAATAAACTAACCAATAAACGTTTTTTCATTTACTACTCTCCTCCTCATTTTTTAATTTCTATGATAAGCTGATACTCAGCCATCCATCGTTACTCCACCATCCACGTCGCTAATTTCACCTGTGGCAAAACTGGAAAGATCTGATAAGTAAAACAAAATAACATTGGCAATTTCCTTGGGGTCAGCTCCTCGGTTCATGGGAATGGTGCTTAGAACACGCTCCTTCTTTTCATCACTGAGAATTGATGTCATAGGTGTTATTGTGTAACTTGGACATACTCCGTTACAAGCAACGCCAAATAAAGCTCCCTCTCTAGCAATAGCCTTCGTTAGCCCAATTACGCCAGCCTTTGATGCGGCGTAAGCACTAGTTCCTAATAATCCGCCGCCTCTTTTTGCCGCAACAGATGCAACGTTTACAATTCTCCCATAGTTTTTAGCTTTCATTGCTGGAAATAAAACGCTAATTGTGGTATATACACTTGTAAGATTAATTGCCACCACCTTATCCCACTCTTCTTGTGTTACCTCCTCAAAGGGAACAGTACTAACAATTCCTGCATTGTTTGCTAAGCCGTGTATCTGACCAAAATCAGTGAGAATCTGGGTAAATACCGCCCTGGTCTCCTGATGATCTTCAAGATTCACTTTGTAGCAAGAAACATTATCTTGTCCCAAAGTATTGCGTAGCCCCTCTGCCTTTTCCATATTCATATCAACAATTATCGCATGCCCATTTCCATCCACGATACCTTCTGTAATTGCCTTGCCAATGCCACTTGCACCACCTGTTACAATGACATTTTTCCCATTGAAATCCATTCTGCAACCTCCTATTTTATATTGCATTTTGTATATGTAATTATATATTATGCACTCATATGATTATATTTTGAATTCAATTTATTATGGAACTAAACTTATCACTAAAAAAGCTATATGTCAATGAAATTGAAATACATTTTTTACTTTCAGCAGTATGCTAATTTTTTTATATTAAATTTTCGTAACTATATATTAATTTTTATCTTAAACTTGAACTGTTTTTATTGATTTTGTATTCAAATTACATTTCAATTATTTTTTATATTATTTTTAAAAGTAATATGATCCATATTTACTTTTCTTTTTTAAAATAAAATAGCCCTCCTGATGCATTTCTGCTTCTGAAGGGCTATAATAACTTGTTAATTGCTCATTAAAAATCATATAGAGAACGTAAACGAAACGCCCTTCGTTTTTTATACTTTGCAGTTGGCTGACTACAAATTTTATTATAACGAAGGATGTTTCTTTTTTCGCCTCATCGCCGTGGGCTTTTTTGAACCACGCATCAAACGTGTGGTTTTTCTTATAGGGGCATAGCCCTCAGCTTCTTGCGTATGTGTAACCACATAATTCGAGTTTGCTAACTGAATACTGTTACTTGCGACTCTTAAAAGGGTTGGCTTCTGGAATACATAATTGTTCGCCCAGTTCATCCTCTTTTAGTTGTTTGGATATATACTCTGCTATTCTTTCTGCATTCTTTCTCACAGTATCCACATAATTTCCTTTACACCAAAACTCTCGATTTCTATATTTATATTTCATCTCCACAAATTGCTCATACATCATTGTACTACTTTTTCCTTTTGGATACCCCATAAACTTTGATAAAGCAATCGTTCGTGGAATTTCTAGTAACATATGTATATGGGACATACTTCTCTTTTATTATCTTCACTCCTCTCTACTCATATTGGGTCCTCAAAATTTTTCTATCGCTTTTTTCATAATAGAATATTTTTCTCCCATATTAAGGTTCAAATACTATGTGGTATTTGCAATTCCACATTGAATAACATAAACTATTTATATCATTCAGACCCATATTAAAACTCCCTTCATTATTTTTTCTTTGCAGGTGGCTGTCTACAAATTTTATTATAACCAAGGGAGTTTCCTTTTTTGGCCTCATCACCGTAGGCTTTTTTGAACCACGCGTTAGTCCCGTGGTTTTCTTTTTTACAATAAAAAAGCCTGTATTTATACAGGCTTTTAAACTAGGGTAGCAGGATTTGAACCTGCGAATGACGGAATCAGAATCCGTTGCCTTACCGCTTGGCGATACCCCAATAAACAAATAAAGATTAGCATTATTTGAAACCTGGGCTAGCTGGATTCGAACCAGCGAATGCAGGAGTCAAAGTCCTGTGCCTTACCGCTTGGCGATAGCCCACTATACGATAATGCAAAAGCTAAAAGCGCGAAACGAGATTCGAACTCGCGACCCTCGCCTTGGCAAGGCGATGCTCTACCACTGAGCCATTCGCGCAAATCATGCAGTCGAGGGGACTTGAACCCCTACCCAGAAACCCGGACTAGATCCTTAGTCTAGCGCGTATGCCAATTCCGCCACGACTGCAAAAACATGAGTCACTCGGGGCTCGAACCCGAGACACCTGGATTAAAAGTCCAGTGCTCTACCAACTGAGCTAGTGACCCGAAAATAAAGGGTGGATAGTGGGACTCGAACCCACGGCCTCCAGAGCCACAATCTGGCGCGCTAACCACCTGCGCCATACCCACCATAAGGAATTACCCTTCCATTGATACGAGGCTCGGGGTGACAGGATTTGAACCTGCGACCTCCTGATCCCAAATCAGGCGCGCTAGCCAAGCTACGCTACAC
>JAEZPX010000172.1 GCA_023413275.1 Bacillota bacterium
ACTTTTCGAAATTTGTCAACCGCAATTATACATATGTCCTCTATTTGCGGACACATCATTCCCACTTCCAACCAACGGCATATTTATTTTTCAGCCTTCCCCCTTGACGTTTAGCCCAGCCCAAAGGAAAGCCATCCACGCAAATCAGGGTCCACCCTTCTTCCCCATCTGCCTCCACGGTTTCCCCTTTTAAATAACGAAGGACTCTGTCATCTGCCAAAGGAAAATTCTCCACATTGCTTACATCTTCTTGAGAAAGACCCATAGCGAAGGCTTGAGAGGGCTCAAACCGCCCTTTTTTCAGTGTCCCCAACTGCCATCCTGTGCGTAAAGCCCGAAGTCCTTTCATCGTAGGCATTCCTTTTGGTAAAAGATACAAGCTATCTCCGAAGATTTTAAAGGTTCCACCGAACTTTGTTTTTAGCACTTCTTTTTCAAATTCTAAATAGGGCAATATATCCTTTTCTTTTTCTCCAGTCTCTTCTAGAATTACCCCTTGATGCCCTTCTCCTGTCTTTTGCATTAATGCTAGAAAATGCCCTTCGCCCTTTATTTTATGAGGGTATAGTCTGACACACTGGGAAAGTGCCCCAATTCCCGCTGAAAAACCATGTTTTTTCTCAATAGGAACAAGAGAAAACTCTGGATGTCTTTCTAAGAAATAAGAAATACTTTTTTCATTCTCCTCCACTGCAAAGGTACAAGTAGAATAAAGCATCATTCCACCTGGACGAAGCATTCCAGCACAAGCCTCCAAAATCCCCTCCTGCTCCTTTTGACAAAAAGCAAGCATCTCCTCATTCCAGCTTTTCACCATTTCTGGCTCCTTACGAAACATACCCTCTCCCGAGCAAGGAGCATCAATAAGAATTTTATCAAAAAAATTGGGCAATCTCTCTTTTAGACGCTCAGGAGGCTCACTCATTACAACACTGTTGCGAATACCAAACAGTTCAATATTCTTTAATAATGCCTTTGCCCGACCTGCACTGATGTCATTGGCAATCAAAAGCCCTTCCCCTTGAAGTCTGGCGCCCAATTGTGTGGACTTACCACCCGGGGCAGCGCAAACATCCAAAACCCGTTCACCGGGCTGAATAGGCAAAATCGCACCTGGGCTCATGGCACTTGGCTCCTGCAAGTAATAGAGCCCTGCATGATAATAAGGATGTTTCGAGGGCCGTTGTTCCCCTGCATAATAAAATCCTTCGCTACACCATGGCACCGAGGTAACCGAGAAAATATTTTTATTACAAAACATCTCTGGTGTAAGCTTTAAGGAATTCACCCGCAGCCCAAAATTTCTTGATTCCTCAAAAGACTCCAAATATTTTGAATACTCCTCCCCCAAAAGCTTCTTCATTTTTTCCGTATATTGAATGGGTAACTCCATAAAATTCCTCCGTTTTTTGCATTCTTTTTAACATCATACTGAAAATCAGCATAGAATACAAGAAATAGGAAAAAAAACATATAAAATCTAAACTCTTTTTTATCTTTACAAAGCGCTGTATCTCGTATAAGATAAATAACGTCACTTTATATTTTATAATGCACCTTTTCATTTAAACAAGGAGGTTGTTACATGGGAAAAGCGGTATGGAAGCCCGGCACCGTGCTTTATCCGGTACCCGTTGTTATGGTATCTTGTGGTACAGAGGAAAAAGGAAATATTATTACCGTTGCATGGGCAGGAACCATAAACAGCGACCCGGCAATGACCTATGTTTCCATACGTCCTTCACGCCACTCCTTTGAGCTGATTCAAAACAGTGGGGAGTTTGTTATTAATCTGGTCAACAAAGATTTGGCTTATGCCTGTGATTTTTGTGGTGTGAAAAGCGGGCGGGATATGGATAAATTTAAGGAAATGAACCTGACTGCTAAAAAAGGGGAAAAAGTAGATGCACCTATCATTTATGAAAGCCCTGTAAACATTGAGTGCAAGGTTAAGGATATCATTCCTTTGGGCACTCATCACATGTTTTTAGCAGAAGTGGTTTCCGTTAGCGTCAGTGATGAATATTTAGATGAAACAGGAAAATTTCATTTCAATGACACTGAACCTGTTTGTTATTCCCACGGCGCATATTTTACCCTAGGTGAACAATTGGGTACATTTGGTTATTCTGTAAAAAAACCAAAAAAGACGAAAAAAAAGAAATAAGAAGGAAAATGTATTAAAGGGAGGATCTTTTGCAATGTTACAAATTACAGAAGTCAATATCTATTCTATCGATAAAGGCGAGGACAGTTGGGCAATTGAAGGGGAAATCTTATTTGAGGATGATTTAACCTCGGCCTTTGAAGCAACCTATCTTGTAGACGAAGATGAATTGGAGAGTTTTTCCTTAGAATTGGACTTAGAAGAGGATTATAGCACCCGAACATTGAAAAAACGCATTGTGGAAGCTGCAAATGATTTTGAAGATTAAAAAATAACGGCGATTGATACTCAATCGCCGTTACCTAAATAGGTCAAAAATCTTGAGGGTTTGCCCGCATATACCCACAAGGGTTTCATCTTTGAATCAACAGAACCTTCCTACTGCCCAAGGTTTGTTGGGCTGGGGTTAAAAATCAAATCACCGCTACAACATCTAAAATAACCTTTTCGGACAAAAATCAAGGTAATCGGCGGAAACCAAGTGATAAACAATTCCGTCCCTCTCACCCTTTATACCACTTTCGTGGCTGGGTCTTCCGTGTAGATGTCCATACACCACCTGTCTTATAGGGTATTCCCGAATGATTTCTAAAAAAGCAGAATTATCTTGCCTATCATTCACCGGAGGAAAATGCATCATCAGAAGAATTTCCTCCGCCCCCTTTCTCATGGCGCTATCTAAAGAAAGCCTCAATCTGATCTGTTCCCGTTCATAAAGTTTTTGATCTTGCTCTGTGAAGCGGGTGTCATTTGGGCATAGCCATCCCCGTGAGCCACAGATATATAAGTTCTCATAAAGGTCGCAGTCATTTTTCAGAAAACGCATCCCTTCAAAATTTCTTTCCAGTCTAGAGGCAGATTTCCACCAGTAATCGTGATTTCCCTCTAAAAATATCTTTCTTCCAGGCAGACTTTGAATCACCTGTAAATCAGCCACAGCATCTTCTTCTTTCATAGCCCAGGAAATATCCCCGGGGATTAAAACCGTGTCCTCCTTGCCAACTTCTCGTTGCCAATTTTCAATAATTCTCTCACTATGACCTTCCCAATTGGCACCAAAAATACTCATTGGTTTATTTACAGAAAATCCAAAGTGGAGATCTGCAATTGCAAATAGCCCCATGCTGCTGCTCCTTTTTTTACACCCGATAAACCTCAGCCAAAACATTCAGTTTTTCATTAAATGCCTTCAGTTCATCAATATCTTCGTTGTTCCAAACATCTACAAATTCCTTATTGATTTCATCCATCTCTTCTAAGTTTGCCCCAAAATGCAAGCTCTGTATGTTGTCTAAAATATTTGTCACCAAACTCCCCTTAATTTCATTCAGCCGTTGCGCATTGGTAATTTCCTCTCGAATGGTAGACATTTCTCGATCCAAATGAAATGCAGCCTCTGCACAGATTCTAAGGCGATGCTGCAAATTTTCAGGAATATTACCACTATACTTATACCTAAGGGAATGCTCCGCCGTTGCCCAAAAATTCATGGCATTGGTACGGATTTGGATTTCAGCCAAGACCTCCTTGGGCCCCAAAGCAGTACTCAGTGGATATCGAATAATCATATGATAACTACGATATCCACTGGGCTTTGTATTGGTTATGTAATCTCGCTCTTCCAAAACAGTCATATCCTTTCTGGAATGAACCATAGTTACAACCTTTTCAATATCCTCTACAAACTGACAAAGAATACGGATACCCACAATATCCTCAATTTTCTCCTCGATTTTTTCCGGGGGTATTTGTTTTTTACCCGCCTTTTCTAATATACTTGCGGGCTTCTTCAAGCGCCCTGTTACCGAGTCAATGGGGGAATATATCCCCAGATGCCTACACTCCTTGTCTAGACACCGAAATTTTAAAAGCAGTTCATCCACTGCCTGTTCATACGGATACAAAAGCTCTTTCCAGTTGACTATTTCCACAAAAACACCTCTTCTCATCGCACTGACTCCTATTTTACTTCAAAAACCTGCTTTTGTGTTGCGAAATTACATACGAAAACCTTTGTTTTTATTTTATATTACGACAAAACTCATCCTTTGTGATTGAATACCATCTTTTATCCTTCAAAATCCCATCATAACGTAACTCTGACTGACGCTGTACCCCTTCAAACTGAAAACCGCACTTTTCAATGACTTTCTGGGAACGTAAATTATCTGTATAATGAGAAACTGAAATTAAATCATAGCCCTTCTCATAAAAAGCATAGGAAAGAATGGCACCTACGGCTTCAGTCATATACCCTTTTCCCCAAAAATTCTTTCCAATGGCATATCCAAGCATCCTAGAAGCTTCATTCTCCCTGGTAACATCAGGAACCAAACCTATGGTACCAAACAGCTTGCCACTCTCCTTTTCCACCACACCAAATATATCTTCCTTATCTAAAAAAACAGCATCTAATATTTCCGTCGTTTCCTCTATGGTTTCGTGGGGTTTCCAGCCAGCATTTAATCCTACTTCCCCATCTTTGCTATATTCAAAAATATCTGCTGCATCCCTTTTGGTTATGCTACGTATTATCAATCGTTCTGTTTCCATCATTGTTCTTTCTCCTTTGAATCGTTTATATGAAGGTGTGGACAAGGATTTGCCCTAAAAACTTTGCTTCAAAACCCTTTTTGGACAAAAAAATAGACTCTCTTTGAGAAACCTTTGCTCCCACGTCATCACACCATGATTTACATTCACTGCATTTCAATTTGTTTTTAACATCAACATCCCTCCTTTTCATTATTATAGCATAATTTCAAACATTAATCCATATTGCATCATAGTATAAAATAAAAATTAGTAAAAAAAAGCCTTGACATTTCTTTCTTCCAATGGTAGCATTAGCACATAGTTAGTAAAGACTAACTAAAAACAATTTAGGAGGTTTTCCATGAGCGTTGTTATCGTAGGGGGCCATGATCGTATGGTTCGTCAATATATGGATATTTGTAAAAAGTATAACTGCAAAAGTAAAGTTTTCACCCAGATGCCCGGAAACTTCCGCAGCCAAATTGGAAAGGCTGATTTGATTGTGCTTTTTACTAGCACAGTTTCTCATATTATGGTTGCCGGCGCAGTACAGGAGGCAGAACGTAATCAAATTGCCATTGCCCGTTCCCACAGTTCATCCTCTTCTGCTTTGAACAAAATTTTAAGCTCATACTGTCAGGCTTAAGTTAGCTATTACTAACAAAGGAGGTTACTTAATGTCTGATTTTGAAATGCAGATGCTTTATCATGGCGCTCCAACACTTTTCGGGATTAAACAAGCAAATTTGTTTTCTTTACCCTTATCCTGCTTACAAACCTTGAAAGATGAAGTTGCAGCCTATCAAACACAGCTTGAAAAAAAAGGTGTTTCTTTGCAGTATCTTTATTGCTGTAAAAAGCGAGTATTTTTCTTGGTCTACAGAAAGGAAAATTTATTGGAGTATTTCAGCAATCCTGCCGTAAAAGCTTTTTTAGTTAAGACAGGTTATCCTTTTCTTGTAGACCAAGAATCCGCCTTGGTAAATACCTTGGCCTTTTTGCGCTGCCGCATTCAAAAGTGTAATGAATTCCCACACGAAATCGGCTTTTTCTTAGGCTATCCCCCGGAGGATGTGTTTGCCTTTATTGAAGAAAAAGGGCAAAATTATAAACTCTGCGGCTATTGGAAGGTCTACGGTGACGAAAAGACCGCCGTGGCAACCTTCCGTCAATACACATATTGTAGAAAAAAATTATTACATCAGGCTTCCAAGGGAATACCCATTCTCTCTTTATTAGAAGCAAAACAAACATTACAGGAGGTTTTTTAAACATGAAAAATGCTGTTATTTATTGGAGCGGAACAGGTAATACTGAAGTTATGGCAAAAGAAATCGCTCAGGGCATGGGGGCTGACACAGAAATTTTCACTGTAGATGCTTTTCATGGTAATATCAGTGACTATGATAAGATTGCATTTGGTTGCCCTTCCATGGGCGATGAAGTTTTAGAAGAATCCGAATTTGAGCCATTCTTCTCTTCCATTGAAAGCAAGCTGTCAGGGAAAAAAGTTGCTTTATTCGGCTCCTATGGTTGGGGCGATGGTCAGTGGATGCGTGATTGGTGTGCAAGATGTGAAAAAGCAAATATAAACCTATTTAATGAAGAAGGTTTAATCCTTTGCGGTTTCCCTGATGCAGACGGTAAAGCTAGCTGCACAAAGCTTGGACAGGATTTTGCAGCTTATTAAAAACGATAAAAGAATCATTTTCGAACCTTTTCCCTTGGGGCACCTGTAACAGCAGGTGCCCCTTCCTTTGCATTTTTCCTTGTTCTGATCCATTTGTTTTAAACTTTTTTGGATCATTTGGTACGTCGTTTGGATTCCCTGTTTCCCCCTGAATTTGTATAGTTTTTAAGTTGCTCCTTAAAATAAATTTGTTTCTCATAGGTATGGCAATAAATATCCAAACGCAAGATAGCCCTTAGGAAATGTTTATTACTATTTGCAATTACATTCTACATGTCAAATGCCCTTTATTTTTAAAATTGTATTTTGGGAATACCTTATTAATTGTCTTGATCTAGTTATAGCAAAAAGGCGGCTCAGGGATTTCCCCAAGCCACCTTTTTTAATATTTTTCCTCAAGAGCCTCACTATGTTCTGTTATCGCCTCTTCCAAACGCTCATGAGGATTTTGGGTTACATTCTTTCCGTCTTTTGTTTCAAAATAAGAAATTAAGTCTTTTAAAATTTCAGCCTGCCCTGAAAGTTCCTCGCTGGTAGCAGCACTCTCCTCAGCCATTGCTGAGGTAGTATGAACCACATCAGTTATCTGCTCCAAGCCCACGTTAACTTTGGTAATCGCCTCCGCCTGTTCCTGGGCATTCTGGGATATATGATTGATTGAAGTGATGATTTCTCTTGCTTCAACTACAACATTCGACAAGGCATCCGCAGTATCATTCGCCACTCTAAAACCATCATCTACAGAAAGCAGCGTACTTTCAATTAATTTAGTAGTATCTTTTGCGGCTTCTGCACTTTTTGCAGCCAGATTGCGCACTTCATCTGCAACAACTGCGAAGCCTTTCCCCGCAGAACCTGCTCTCGCCGCCTCAATTGCTGCATTTAAAGCCAGTATATTGGTCTGAAATGCAATTTCTTCAATGGTTTTTATGATTTTTCCAATCTCGCTGGATTTATTATGAATACTATTCATTGCATCCAGCATTTGGCTCATTTTCTGATTGCTTATTTCCATTGCCATACCCACTTCAGTTGCCTTTTGAGTTGCCTCCTCTGCCTTTGTTGCACTTCCATCAATTTGCCTTGTAATATCCAAAATCGTTCTTGTGAGGTCTTCTACAGCGCTAGCCTGCTGGGTTGACCCCTGACTTAGTGCTTGGGCCGCACTGGCAACCTGCTCTGAGCCCGAGGAAACCTGCTCCGCTACAAAGGACATTTCTCCAAAGGTTTTGCTTAGGGCAGTTTGGATATGATTGAAGGAATGCTGTATGGCCGTAAAATCTCCAATATATTCCCTTTGGATTTCTTCTGTTAAATTTCCAGCCGCAATTTCTTCTAACAGATATGAAATTTCATGGATATAACCTGATAATACTTCAGACGTTTCTTTAAAAATATTAGCCAAAACACCCAACTCATCCTTTGAAGTAACCATCAAACCTTGATCCACGCTTAGTTCACCGGCACCCATTTTTTCTGCCATAGCCATTACGTCGTTCACTGGTGCCAGTGCTCTTTTCAGGGTGTAATAGCTAAAAAGGGTAAGAATAATCAATCCCAACAGACCAATTGCCCCCATGGTATAGGTAATCTGATTCACCACAGCCAAAGCCTCAGATTTACTCACAACATAAGCACTGGACCATAATGAGTCTGTTCCCGCTAAGGATACGGGTATATGTACAATCCAAGCGGCTTCATCATTAAAAGAATCGTTTTTATCCTCAACTAAAATAGATGCACCTCTTGCAGCAGCATCTAAAATTTTTTGATCATTCTCAGTATGCACTTGAAAACTCTGACCAATCACATTTTTATCTAAGTTGTCTGCAATCAAAGTTCCCTTTCCAGTCATTACATAAGTATGGGCAGTTTTGAATTCTCCATTATCATACTCCAATGAATTCACACTATCTGTCAAGATATCGCAATTGGCAACACCAATAAATTTACCAGTGCTATCTGTTATGGGAGAGCTTAATGTTACCATCCAGACGGTCTGACCATTTGATAGTTGATAGGCGTAAGGCTCTGTGATATGGGTGGACATTTTATCTCTAGCTGGAGCGTAATAGTCAGCCCCTCCATAAATTTCATAATCATCGTTTACATCTAAAGCGGTACCAGAACCGTCTCTGTATAAGTAATAAGAGCGTCCCTTGGGTGTATCGGAGAAAAATTTATTTGGCTCAAAGGCAAAATATGCAGAAAAAATCTTCTGATCTTTCAGAACGTTTTTCAAAGAATCCTTTAACATTTTTTCTGATATCTCCGGCTCTAGGCTTTGATACCTTGAAACCTCTGAAGCTAAACTAGTTGAAAAAACATACATTTTCTGTAAATAAGCCCTGGCAACTGCTGCATTTGCATTGGCAATATAAGTAATTTCTTTTTTAACTTGATTCGTTACCACTTTCCTTGTCATTCCGGTCAAAGAAAAACAGATTGCCCCGATAATTACAAAAATAATGCCTGTGTTCATGAACGAAATTCTAAAAGATAACTTGTTTTTGCGGCTTAATTTGCTCATACACTCACCTCATACATCTTTCACTTACAGCCAAAATTCCACATCTTTCTATTATGATTCTATTATATCGGTCTTTTCGACTAAGTCAAATACTATTCAATAATCTTTTATTCATTCACCCTTATTCTTAACATTATCACAGAATTTTATAGGAATTGAATCTTATTTCGCACATCCCCTATCTAATAACAAAAGAAGGGCTCTGTTCTTTATTTTTATGGTTATACCATCGTTTACAATGCTAAACCCTTGCAAAAAATAGGCCTTCTATGAATAAAAGTTCATAGAAGGCCTATTTAAATTACACTTTTAAAAAGCTCTGCCGAAGTTTTTAGGAATGGTCACAGTGATTGCAGGAAGAACAATCCGTCCCGCAACTGCATCCACCTTTCTTCTTTCTCAAACTTCTTATAATCACAACTACGACTCCAAGTAAAACCAAGCCAACTATCACTGTTCCCGGTGTCATAATTCTTACCTCCTTCTTAGCCTGCAAGGCTAACAGAAACCTTATTATCTTTTGCTTTTGTATTTGAACGAATCATTAAATACAAGAAGCCAATGATAACCAAAATGGCAATTACCGTTCCGATGCCGAATGCCAAATCCCCGGTAATCACTGAACCAATTTGATATACACAGAATGATACAGCATAAGCAAAAATTGTCTGATATCCAATTGCAAACCATGTCCATTTCGCACTATTCATTTCTCTACTGATTGCCCCAATTGCTGCAAAACAAGGTGCACACAGTAAATTGAACACCAAGAAGCTATACGCAGCAACTTGTGTAAAGCTTGCTGCCAATGTGCCCCAAATTTCAGCACCATCCTCTGCAACCTCAGCAAAACCGTACAGAACGCCAAAGGTGCCTACTACATTTTCTTTAGCAACCAGCCCAAGAAGTGCTGCCACTGTTGCCTTCCAATTACCCCAACCCAAAGGTGTGAAAATCCAAGCAACTGTATTTCCGATGGATGCAAGGAATCCATCACTTAAATCCTCTACCATGCCGAAGGAACCATCCACATAACCAAAATTGGAAAGGAACCACACGCAGATAGCAGAAAGTAAAATAATAGTACCAGCCTTCTTAATGAAGGATGAGCCTCTTTCCCACATACTGCGTAAAACATTAGAAACCGTAGGCATATGGTAGGCAGGAAGCTCCATAACAAATGGAACGGGATCTCCTGCAAACATTTTTGTCTTTTTTAGAATGATACCTGAAACAATAATTGCTGCAATCCCTACGAAATATGCACTGGGTGCGACCCAAGGTGCTCCATCGAATAACGCACCTGCAATCAAAGCAATTACAGGCAGTTTCGCTCCACAGGGAATAAATGTTGTTGTAATAATGGTCATTTTACGGTCTCTATCACTTTCAATGGTTCTGGATGCCATAATGCCAGGAACACCACAGCCTGAGCCAATAAGCATAGGAATAAATGACTTACCTGATAAACCAAAGCGGCGGAAAATTCTATCCATAATAAATGCGATACGTGCCATGTAACCACAAGCTTCCAAAAATGCCAAGAAAATAAATAAAATAAGCATCTGAGGTACAAAGCCTAATACAGCGCCAACGCCGCCAATAATACCATCCAAAATCAAGCCTTGCAACCACTCGGCACAATTAATGCTTGCCAAAAAGTCTCCAACAACAACAGGTACGCCGGGAATCCATAAGCCAAACAATTCCCAACCCTCACCAAACACACCATCATTGGCCCAAGTTGTTGCATAATCACCAACTGTAGTCACAGAAACATAATAAACCAAAAACATGACTAGGGCGAAAATGGGCAGTGCCAGCCAACGGTTTGTAACAACCCTATCTATGCGGTCAGATAATGACAAATTCCCTTTATTATGCTTTTTATAGCAGCCTTTTATAATTTCACCGATATAAATATATCTCTCATTTGTAATGATGCTTTCGCTATCATCATCAAATTCAGTTTCAATCTTAGAAATGATATCTTCAAAAGCAGAGGCAGAAACTTTCCCTTCCAAAATCTTCTTATCTCTTTCGAACAACTTAATGGTATGAAAGCGTTTTTGCTTTTCTTCTATTCCTTGAGGTAAACGGGCAGAAATGGTAGATAAAGCCTCTTCTACTTGCACTGAATAGC
>JAEZPX010000020.1 GCA_023413275.1 Bacillota bacterium
AGGCTTGGTAGCAGCATTATCGGCGGTTTCTGATATAGATAAAATGAAGAACGTATAATAGACTCCCTTCAGGCAATAAAAAACGAATGGGCAGAACCTTTGTCCTTCTATTTTGGGATACTAATTGGATATTCCCAAAACTTGAAAAGCCTGAAGGGGGTTTTTTGGTTCTTTTGAAATAAGGAAGAAAAAGCCTTTATTGATTAAAATTTACTAAGAAGAGTTGCGTTTTAGTAAAATGGCAGTAAATAAAAGAAAACAAAAGGTATTTTAAGAAAAAATGAAGAGAGTTATTATTTTCAGCATAATAAGTTCTAATTCAACCAGATTGTGGCTAAAATGAATGTAAATAAAATTTGAATAATCTTGAAAAAATGCTAATATAATATCAGAAATCAGCACTCGATTAGGTTGAGTGCTAACAGATACAAATAAGGAGGTAATGATATGAAACTTTCACCATTAGGAGATAAGGTAGTATTAAAGCAGTTGGAGGCAGAAGAAACAACAAAATCAGGTTTGATTTTAACTTCCCAATCCAAAGAAAAACCCCAGGAAGCAATTGTTGTTGCGGTAGGCCCTGGTGGCATGGTTGGGGATACCAAGGTTGAAATGGTTCTAAAAGAAGGGGATCATGTTATTTTCTCCAGATATGGCGCTATGGAAATCAAGTTTGACGGCGAAGAATATCTGGTTATGAAGCAAAATGATATTTTGGCAGTAGTAAAAGACTGATATAGGAGGCGTTAGAGATATGGCAAAGGAAATCAAATATAGTACAGAAGCCAGAAGTGCAATGGCTGCAGGTGTTGATAAATTAGCAAATACAGTTAAAGTTACATTAGGGCCCAAAGGACGAAATGTTGTTTTGGATCGTAAATTTACATCCCCGTTGATTACAAATGACGGTGTAACAATCGCAAAAGATATAGAGCTGGAAGATCCTTATGAAAATATGGGTGCCCAGTTAGTAAAGGAAGTTGCTACCCAAACAAATGATGTTGCCGGTGATGGTACTACTACTGCAACTGTTTTGGCACAGGCAATGATTCAAGAAGGCTTGAAGAATATTGCGGCAGGTGCAAATGCAATTATATTAAGAAAAGGTATGCATAAAGCAACAGAAGCGGCTGTGGCAGAAATTAAGAAAATGAGTCAGGCTGTTACAACAAAAAAGCATATCTCAAATGTTGCTGCAATCTCTGCCGGAGATGACGAAGTTGGTGATATGATTGCTGATGCCATGGAAAAAGTTACAAACGATGGCGTAATTACAGTAGAAGAATCCAAAACCATGAAAACAGAGTTGGAATTGGTGGAAGGTATGCAGTTTGACAAAGGTTACCTTTCTTCCTATATGTCCACAGATATGGAAAAGATGGTTGCTATTTTGGAAGATCCATATATTCTTGTAACAGATAAAAAGATTTCCAATATTCAAGAGTTGGTTCCTGTTTTGGAACAGGTTATGCAGGCAAACGGCAAAATTTTAATTATTGCTGATGATGTGGAAGGGGAAGCTTTGGCTACCCTAGTTGTAAATAAACTAAGAGGAACTTTCACTTGTGTTGCTGTAAAGGCACCGGGATATGGTGAAAGAAGAAAAGCCCAGCTTGCTGATATTGCCGCATTGACAGGGGCACAGGTTATTTCTGAAGAAATTGGTTTGGACCTGAAAGAAACAACATTGGATATGTTGGGTCGTGCGAAAACAGTTCGTGTTGAAAAAGAATTGACAATCATTGCGGATGGTGCTGGGGCAAAAGATGAAATTGAAGGCCGTATCCATCAAATTAGAAAGGCAATTGACGAAACCGATTCTGACTTCGATAGAGAAAAATTGCAGGAAAGACTTGCAAAACTCAGTGGCGGTGTAGCTGTGATTAAGGTTGGTGCGGCTACAGAAACAGAAATGAAAGAAAAGAAACTCCGTATGGAGGATGCTTTGGCAGCAACAAGAGCTGCTGTGGAAGAAGGCATTGTTGCTGGCGGTGGTACAGTTTTGGTTCATGCAATTGAGAGTGTGAAAGCTGCATGTGCGAATTTAACTGGCGATGAGAAAACAGGCGCAGCCATTGTTATAAAGGCATTAGAAGCACCTTTGCGTCAGATTGTAGAGAATGCAGGCTTAGAAGGTTCCGTTATTGTGAATAAAGTGAAAGAAATGCCTGAAGGCGTTGGTTTTAATGCATTAACAGAGGAGTATGTTGAAATGGTAGAGGCGGGGATTCTTGACCCTGCAAAGGTAACAAGAAGTGCTTTGCAAAACGCAACTTCTGTTGCATCCTCTTTCTTGACAACAGAAGCTGTTGTTGCAGAATTGCCTTCAAAGGCTCCTGCTATGCCTGATCCAGGTATGGGAGGAATGGGCGGCTACATGTAATAAAAAGAGCTGTCTATCATAGAGAAGTTTAAAAGTCCCCTTGCTAAAGCAGGGGGACTTTTTTCAAGTAGGATAGAAAAATAGCTTTTGACACATAAAGATTTCATTTTGTCATACAAAGATTTTGAATAACCTCTTCTTTGGGTGGAAAATTCTAAAATAAATGCATAATTTGGTTGGATAATGGAAAAACTTTGAAAAATAAGAGAATATTTCATAATATTGCATACAGAATTCATAATAAGGGAGAAGGGGTGAGAAAGGATTTGGTGTATAGGTTAACATATAAATGAAATAATTTTTATTAACAGAAAAGATAAAAGGGCATAATAAATTAACATAATATTCAAAATTTGTATTTTTTGTCGAATCTTTTGGAAAGTGTCTTTGAATGGAAAACATATGTACAAATCATGAAAAAAATGTCCGTCCAGAAAAAACTTTTTTGGGTTTTTCTATTGACTTTGACAAAAAAGTTCATATATAATTGCTGTACTAGGAAAAAAAGATTTTTCATTCAACAGTATATTTTAAAATTCGAAGTTGAATTGGAAGGGGGAATATGGTTTGTTGCAGGTGTTCGATATTATCGGTCCTATTATGATTGGACCATCCAGTTCACACACTGCCGGTGCCGTTCGCATTGGGAAATATGCACGTTCTATTTTAGGGGACACGCCTGTTTCTGCAATTATTCGTTTTAGTGGCTCTTTTTCAAAAACTTATAAAGGACATGGTACTGATAAGGCAATTGTTGCCGGTATTTTAGGCATGGAAACTGATGATGAGCGAATTCGCACAAGCTTGGAAATTGCAAAAGAAGAGGGGCTTGCGTATACCTTTGAGGAAATAGAAATTGACGGTGCCCATCCCAATACAGCGGAAATTCTTTTGAAATCCGCTGATGGCAAAGAGATTTTGGTGCAAGGAGCATCCATTGGCGGTGGCAACATCATAATAAATAAAATTAATAATACAGTGGTTTCTATTTCGGGCAAATCAGATACGCTGATTATTCCTCATGAGGATGTTCCTGGCATGATTGCAATTGTAACAAATATCCTTGCGGAACATTCTGTGAATATTCATGGATTTTCTCTATGTAGAGATCACAAAGGTGGAACAGCGGTAATGACCATAGAAATTGATGGTGATATTGATGAATCTATTAATAAAGTCATTTTAGAACAACCCAATATTTTGGCTTCGACAATATTAAAAGCTATTTAGTTTATTTGAAAAGTGGCTTATGCAATGTTAGTCTTAGATGACACTTTGAGTTTTAAACAACAAATAATTTTAATAAATTTGCATTAAAATAAAAGTCTTTCGAAATGGGGTTAGAAAATGAAGTATGATTCTTTAGCGGATTTGGTTTTAGAGGCTGAGAAGCAAAATTTGCCTCTTTGCAAGTTGGTTTTAAAAGATCAATCTGAAACGACAGAAACAGATGAAACTTTACTGTTTGAAAATATGAAGCGTTCCTTAACTGTTATGCGTGATTCCGTAGAAACAGGTTTGGATGGCCAAAAGCGTTCTGCCAGCGGGCTTACCGGTGGAGATGCTTATAAAATGAATGAAGCTGTAAAGGCAAACAAAAATATTTGTGGGAAAATTTTCGGAAATGCAATGGTGAAAGCTCTTGCGGTTTCCCAGACGAATGCCTGTATGGGAAGAATTGTTGCAGCGCCTACTGCGGGCAGCTGCGGTATATTGCCCGCGGCACTATTAACAATTTCCGAAGATAGAAATATTCCTGATGATGAAGTTGTAATGTCATTATTCACTGCATCAGCGGTGGGATTGGTCATAGCAAATAAGGCAAGCATTGCCGGTGCAGAAGGTGGATGTCAGGCGGAATGTGGAGCAGCGAGTGCCATGGCTGCGTCTGCATTGGTTGAGCTTTGTGGAGGTACACCTAAGCAGAGTGAACATGCATGTGCTATTGCTTTAAAGAATATTTTAGGCTTGGTTTGTGATCCTGTTGCAGGATTAGTTGAAATTCCTTGCATTAAGAGAAATGCAATGGGTGTTGCAAATGCTTTTGTAGCCGCAGAGTTGGCTTTAGCAGGTGTGGAAAGTGCAATTCCTGCTGATGAGGTCATTTATGCAATGAAAAAAATAGGGGAGGCAATGTCTCCAGCTTTAAAAGAAACGGCAGAGGGTGGTTTGGCTGCCACTCCAACAGGTAAAAAGCTTTGTGAAAAAGTTTTTGGTCATTGTTAATCAATATTTTATCTTTCGTACAACCATTGTTACTGGAATAATAATATTAAAAAAATAGGAGAATGGATAAAATGGGTAGTTTATTACAAAAATGGAATTCTATCAGTCTTGTTAAGCGTATCTTGGCAGGTTTGGTTATTGGTGCTTTTCTTGGCAAAATAATTCCAAACATAGCAGTTATTGCTCTTTTAGGTGATTTATTCGTTGGTGCATTAAAGGGTGTTGCACCAATCTTAGTATTTTTCTTGGTAATGAGCTCTTTGGCTCAGCATAAAAAAGGCGCAAAGACAAACATGGGCACTGTTATTGCTCTGTACTTAATTGGTACGTTCTCTGCTGCTGTAGTAGCAGTTATTGCTAGCTTCATGTTCCCTGTCACTTTAACGTTGACAGATATCGCAGCTGAAGCGGCTGCTCCTCCAGATGGTGTTGGCACAGTTATTAAAACATTGCTTTTGAACGTAGTTCAGAATCCAATTGCATCTCTTTCAACAGCAAACTACATTGGTATTTTGGCATGGGCAGTTGTTTTTGGTCTGGCATTAAAGCATTCTTCAGATTCTACAAAAACAATGCTGGGCAACTTTGCAGATGCAGTTTCTCAGGCAGTTAGATGGGTAATTAGCTTTGCACCTTTTGGTATTTTAGGTCTTGTTTATACAACAGTTTCCACAAGTGGTTTGGGCATTTTCACAGACTACGGCAAATTGTTATTAGTGTTGGTAGGATGTATGGCAGTTGTTGCTTTGATTGTAAATCCTTTGATTGTTTTCTTAAATATCAAACAGAATCCATATCCTTTGGTATTTAAGTGTTTGAAAGACAGCTTTATTACAGCATTCTTTACACGTAGCTCTGCTGCAAATATTCCTGTGAATATGACTCTTTGTGAATCTTTAGGCTTGGATGAGGATAACTATTCTGTATCTATTCCTTTGGGCGCAACAATCAATATGGCTGGTGCTGCAATTACCATTACAGTAATGGCATTGGCAGCGGTAAACACATTGGGCTATACTGTTGATATTGGTACAGCCATAGTATTAAGTGTTGTTGCTGCAGTTTCCGCTTGTGGTGCTTCCGGCGTTGCTGGTGGTTCCTTGCTCTTGATTCCTCTGGCATGCTCCCTGTTTGGTATTTCTAATGATATCGCAATGCAGGTTGTAGGTGTTGGTTTCATCATCGGTGTTGTTCAGGATTCTTGCGAAACAGGCTTGAACTCCTCTACAGATGCATTGTTTACAGCAGCTGCAGAATTTAGACAGTGGAAGAAACAAGGAAAACCTATTAAATGGTAATATATTTTAAGCTATAAATTCGTAAATGGTTGTACGAAAATAGTTTTTGAAGTATAACAAAGGTGTTATCTATAATATTAGTTTTAAAGAAAAAGCGGTGATTGTATCACCGCTTTTTGTATTTCGGGGATAACATAGAATTATAAAAAGTAAAGTTTTACTTTAGAATTTTTAAGAGCATATTTACCGTAATAAAAAAAGCAACCATGGAAAAGAAAAGTTTCTTTCCCGGGTTGCTTTATATTTATCTGTGATTTATTTTTCTTGGCGAGGATAGACCATATTTTCTTCTTTTAGGCAGGATAATACCTCATCAAAGAATTTTTTACATTCAATTTTGGTTATTTCTAAATTGTGATCTAAATAATTTCCACACATTTCTGCTTTTGCGGCAGGAAGCTCGCCGGAAAATTTACTCATATAGTCATAGCATTCCTTTATAATCTCTGCCACATCTTTGGATTCTAAGTCTCCTTTAAAGATAGCATACATACCTGTGCGGCATCCCATGGGGCCAACATAAATTGTTTTTTCTGCCCAAAGGGGATGACTTCGAAAGAAAGTAGCCATTAAATGCTCGATGGTATGCATAACGGCAGTATCCATAACCATTTCACGGTTGGGTTCTTTCATACGAATATCAAAGGTAGTTAAAACGCCGTTTTCAACAGTATCCTTTCTGGATACGTAAATTCCTCTTAAAAGTATATTGTGATCAATGCCAAAGCTGGTAACATCCATAATTTTTCGTCCTTTCTTTTTACAATCTCAAACAAGGTCATTCTAACTGTTTTTTTAAAGAAATTCAAGTAGAACTTTAAACGGAAAGGGTTGTTCGTCAGAGATATTTGGGGTAAAATGTTTTATAATACGTACAACTATAGATAATAAAGGAGAGAAAGCATATGGCAAAGAAAATTACAAGAGATGAGGCATGGGAAATACTCACAAAATATAATAAAGAGCCATTTCATTTGCGCCATGCAGAAACGGTGGAAGGAGCCATGCTGTATTTTGCAAAGGAACTGGGTTATGGTGAAGAAGAAGAATTTTGGGGCAATGTTGGTTTACTTCATGATATAGATTTTGAAATGTATCCTGAGGAGCATTGCATCAAATGCCAAGAGATTATGAAGGAGCATGATTTGGAGGAGCCTTTGATTCGTGCTGTGGCTAGCCATGGCTACGGAATTTGCTGTGATATAGAGCCAATTCATGAAATGGAAAAGGTTTTATTTGCCGTAGATGAGCTAACTGGTTTAATTGGTGCGGCGGCATTGATGCGGCCATCAAAAAGTGTGCAGGATATGGAATTGAAGTCAATCAAAAAGAAATTTAAGGATAAGGCTTTTGCCGCAGGCTGTGATAGAGATGTTATCCGAAAAGGAGCAGAGCGACTTGGTTGGGAACTGGATGATTTAATGGTTAGAACGTTGGAAGCTATGAAGAGTGACCCAAGAAATTAAAGTTTAATTATAAAGTGGAGTGAAAAGAAGAGAAGAATCAATCTGCAAGAGTAGCTTGAAGGATGGAAGGAAATATTAATTATAAAAATTTCAGATTGAGGAATAATATATGCAGTAAAAGAATGTTGATAACAAAGGTGCACATTTTTCTAATAGAAATATATTCAGACGATTAACCTTGAAAATTTCTTATTTTGTAGTTGCTTTGCAAAAGGGATTCTGGTTACCCAGTATTGTTCATTAGGTTTTTTCATTATTAAAAAGTTTGTTTTTTTGGCATCCAATTAAAAATTCCAAAATTTAAAAAAAACTCCTTATAAATACAGTAATATTTATTCACTTTGAGGACACAATAATAGAGAAATAAATATAAAGGAGGGAACAAACATGGAAAAATGTAATGAATGTATTAAATGTACTGTTGAAAAATGTAGACATCATCATAATGCAAAAAATTACTGTACACTTGATGCAATTCAGGTGGGTACACACGAAGGAAATCCTACAATGGATCAGTGTACAGACTGTCAATCCTTCGTAGTAAAATAAGATAACCGGTTATTTTTTTGATAGCGGGCTTCTTTTTATGAATCATCATAAAAGGAGGCCTGCCTTTTCTATTTAATTTTTTAAAAATAAATTACCTTGCTAGGATAAGCGGCTTTGGCGTAGAATATAACAGAGGTGATTGTAAAAATGAAGCTTTATCTTATTAGACATGGAGAAACAGATTGGAACTTGCGAAATATGTTTTACGGCTGGACAGATTGCGACATTAATGACAAAGGAATAGAACAAGCACATAAATTGAAAAATTTTTTTAATACTGTTACTTATGACAAAATATATACCAGTGATTTGCGTCGTGCTTCTCATACTGCTGAAATTATTGCGGGTGATAAGAAGGTTCATGTGGAGAAAAATAACTGCTTTCGGGAACTGTTTTTTGGCGATTGGGAGGACAAAGAAGGCTCCTACATAAAAGAAAACCATGGGGAGGAATTAAAACGTTGGATTAAGGAATGGAAAACCTCATCTCTTCCTGGAGGAGAGGCTTTTTTAGATTTTTATGAACGGGTGACCGTAGGGCTAAATAGAGCGATTAAAGAAAATAAGGGAAAAGAAATTATTATTGTTTCTCACAATGGCCCCATGAGCGCTATGCTTTGTCATTTAACAGGGGCAGGCCCCGATGGATTTTGGCGGTTTTTTTCCGAGCAAGGCTGTTATAGTTCCGTATTGGTTTCTGATGCAAAAACAACAATAGAAAAAATAAATTGTCCGGTAGAATAAAATTGAAGAGCAAAAAAATCAATAATTGAAGAAATACTGAGGACGCCGTAGAATAGGTGGTTATAAAAAAATTAGACTGTAAAGGAAAAATACTTGACAGCCTGATTTTTTTTTAGTATGATGTTTTAGTGGTTGTAAAGTGATTTTCCTTTACAGGGGGAATGAAAGATGGATGAGATATTAAGGCTGACCTTTCTCTATGATTTCTATGGAGAGCTTTTGACAGAAAAACAAAAGCTGGTGTTTGAGATGCATTATCAGAACGATCTTTCTCTTTCTGAAATCGGAGAAGAATTATCAATCAGCCGACAGGCTGTGCGAGATCAGCTAAAGCGCACAGAGAAAATTTTAATTGGATACGAAGAGAAGCTGCGTTTGGTAGAACGCTTTCAACAGCAGCAAAGAGCTGTGCTTAAAATGAAGAATATTCTTGATGAAATCGGCACAGGAGAAATTAGTATAGAAACTACGGAAGCGATTGTTACCATGAAGCAGATTGCTGATGCAATATTATCCTAAAAGGAGGGCGATCTTATGGCATTTGAAAATCTTTCCGCCAAGCTGCAGGAAGTATTCAAACAGCTTCGAGGAAAAGGTGTTTTGACTGAAGATGACGTAAAGGCTGCAATGCGAGAAGTAAAGATCGCACTTTTGGAAGCAGACGTAAACTTTAAAATAGTCAAGGACTTTATAAAGACGGTTACGGAACGTGCCGTTGGTGTTGAGGTTTTGCAGGGGTTAAACCCAGGACAACAGGTTATTAAAATTGTAAATGATGAGTTAATAGCGTTGATGGGAAGCACCCAAAGCAGATTGACTTATTCAAACCGTCCCCCCACAGTGTATATGATGGTAGGTTTGCAAGGTGCTGGTAAAACCACCAGCAGTGGCAAATTGGCAGGACAGCTTAGAAAGCAGGGAAGAAACCCTCTTTTGGTTGCCTGTGATATTTATCGTCCTGCTGCAATTAAGCAGTTACAGGTGGTAGGGAAAAATTATGGTATTCCTGTGTTTGAAATGGGAACCGAAGTAAGCCCTGTGGAGATTTCCAAAAAAGCTTTGGAGTATGCCGCAGAGCAGCACCATGATGTAGTTTTGATTGATACCGCAGGTCGTTTGCATATCAACGAAGAGTTGATGCAGGAGTTGTTGGATATCAAAGCCACAGTAAGACCCCAAGAGGTTCTTTTGGTGGTTGACGCTATGACGGGGCAGGATGCCGTAACCGTAGCGGGTAGTTTTGACAGCCAATTGGGTGTTGATGGTATTATTATGACGAAGCTTGACGGCGATGCCAGAGGCGGTGCCGCACTATCCGTCAGAAGTGTTACCAACAAACCAATTAAATATATCGGTATGGGTGAAAAAATGGAGGATCTTGAGCCTTTTTATCCTGACCGCATGGCTTCCAGAATTTTGGGGATGGGCGATGTTCTTTCCCTGATTGACAAGGTACAGCAGAATATTGATGAGCAGGAAGCAATGGAGATGCAAAAGAAAATGCGCTCCAATGAGTTTACGTTGGAAGACTTCCTTGCTCAAATGCAGCAAATTAAGAAAATGGGTCCACTGAAGGATTTAATGGGAATGATTCCAGGGATGAACGGACTAAATCTTGAAAAGGCAATGGAAGGTGTTGACCCTGCCAAAGAAATGGTAAAGGTAGAAGCTATTATACAATCCATGACCAAAGAGGAGCGTTCCAATCCATCCATTCTCAATGGCCCAAGAAAAAAACGCATCGCCAATGGGTGTGGTAGAAGCATTGCCGATGTGAATCGTCTGCTAAAGCAGTTTGAAGAAATGAAAAAAATGATGAAGCAGATGAACAATATGCAAAAAGGCAAAAAAGGAAAACTTCCTTTTTTCCGATAAATTTTAGTTTAATTTTTTAGGAGGTGAAATGATATGGCAGTAAGAATCAGATTGAAAAGATTGGGTGCAAAAAAAGCTCCTTTCTATAGAATCGTTGTTGCGGATTCCAGAACATCCAGAAACGGTAAATCTATCGAAGAGATCGGTTACTATGATCCTACAAAGGAACCCGTTGTTCTGAAAGTTGATGCAGAAGCAGCTAATAAGTGGCTTACAAACGGTGCACAGCCATCCGAAACTGCAAAGGCTCTGTTGAAAAAAGCTGGCGTAATCGGCGAATAATCCGAAGGCGGGAGGCTTGACTATGAAAGAACTATTAGAGGTCATTGCAAAAAATCTTGTGGATTATCCGGATAAGGTTCAGGTAACCGAAACTGAAAATGAACGTACTTTGGTACTGGAATTGAAGGTTGCTCCTGAAGATATGGGTAAGGTTATCGGTAAACAAGGAAGAATTGCGAAAGCAATTCGTACATTGGTGAAGGCATCCGGCGTTCACGAAGATAAAAAAATTATTGTTGAAATCATTCAATGAAAAATTTGCCCACATTTTGGGTACGATAAGGGTGTCGACTACGTCGACACCCTTTGAAAAAGCCCAATTTTGTGTTTAAACTGTTGTCTAAATGGCAAGGTGCTTGCATCCTGCCTGTTTTTGTATAAAGTATTTATAATTATTGAGGTGTGTATGGAACAGTATTTTGAGATTGGAAAAATTACAGGTACCCATGGGATTCGAGGAACAATGCGGGTGTTTCCTACAACACAGGATCCCACCAGATTTGAACGCTTAAAAGAAATTATTGTGGAAATCAGAGGAAAGAGAGAGACCTTTCATATACAAAAGGTGGCATACCATAAGCAATTTGTGTTGCTTACAGTGAAAGAAATTACTGATATTAATGTGGCGGAGCTTTACAAAAATGGAACAATTATCATTCCGAATTCTGCGGCGATTCCCTTGGAAGAGAATGAATATTACACCAGAGATTTGTATGGCTTAAAGGTTATTACAGAAGATGGGGAAGTACTGGGTGAGCTGACTAAAATTTATGTAACCGGTGCCAACGATGTTTATGGGGTGCAAAAAAATCCTGAGGAAAAAGAGCTTTTGATTCCTGCGATCAAAGATTGTATTAAAAAAGTAGATTTGGAAACAGGTATTATGACAGTGG
>JAEZPX010000233.1 GCA_023413275.1 Bacillota bacterium
ATTTTACAGTAACCCCCACCAGAACAGTGAAAGATGGTAAATTCCTTGTGAATATTTCTGCTACAGCGGCGGATGCAGATGGAGATTAATTAGAGCTTGAGTGGGAAGGCAAAGAGGCAGACGGATATTATGCAGCAGGAACGCACACCGTGAAGGTTCGTGCAAAAGATATTGCAGGAGCGTATTCCCAGTGGGCGATGAAAACTTTTACCATTGCAAACAGTGCACCCACCATTACAAATTTTACAGTAACCCCCACCAGAACAGTGAAAGATGGCAAATTCTTGGTGAATATTTCTGCTACAGCGGCAGATGCAGATGGAGATGCAACTGTGCTTGAATGGCAGGGCAAAAATGCAGATGGCTACTATGCAGTAGGTACACACACCATAAAGGTTCGTGCAAAAGATGCAGTAGGCGCCTATTCTCCGTGGTCGGAAAAGACATTCACTGTAGCAAACTCTGCACCGGAACGGCCTGTGATTACCAGAACTCCTAATGGAAACAGCGTTACACCCGGAACTGCAGTAACCATCACAGCACAAAGCAGTGATGCAGATGGAGATGCCATCACCTATGTATGGGAGAACAGACCATCTGAATCTGCAGTGTACCCTTTAGGCAAAAATGTAGTTCGAGTAAAATCGGTAGATAGTGCAGGAGCAGAATCTCCTTGGGCGGCTATTATGTTCTTCGTTGCTGATTCAAACGGTTCGGGTGGTATGACTTTAACAGGCCCCGACTCTACCATTTTGGAAAATGGCATTGAAGAAGCTACTATCACGGGATATACCTTTACCGTTCCCCCTGTATCGGGCCACAGCGGCAACGATTATGGCAGAGTTAGAGGTTATAACATACTTACAGAAGCCTGGGATCAGCTTGACTATGAAACAACCAATAACGGTATCACTTTTGAACGCAGTCTAAACAGTGGACTATATTCCAAGTTGGAATTTTACTACTACACAAATCATAACTGCAGTGCGACACGTTCCTAACTGAAAAGGTTAGGCGTCGATTGAAAGGAGGATAGATAATCGATAGAACTAATGCGCCGAGAAGTGGAATGACGGAGTAACGTCCCGAAACGCTTCCCTTAATACTCCGACTGGCAATTTGAAATGTAATGAGAGAATTGTCAGACGCTCGGTGAAGTCGAGAGAGAGTTGCCCAAACAGGACAAATATGTTGCTGTGGAAAGCTGTTCAGCGATGAATGGTGCAACCTATATTGCGGAGGTCTATAAAATACCTATGGTGAGAATGGGCAGTTGCCCTGACGAACTTGCGAATGTACGGGTCTATAAGTGGTGTATACAGAAATGTATATTTGCCTTCGGGCAAGTGCGTGAGGTAGAGTAAGAATTGCACTTATGAAATACCTTATACTGTTACAGGCAGTATCCAGCGTACAGGCTTAAAGTAAGCACCTAAGGGTATCATGAACAGATAGGAGCATTGGAACGTGGTAAGCCGTAAAACGTGGAGATGATTACACATCTATGATGCGGTGGTGTCGAAAATAATAAGCGCCTTTAATTACGGTGAAAGCGATGGCATGACCTTAAAAGACAGAACCAATCTGTTAGAGGAATAGCCATTAGTCGTTAGCGATTTTGAAATGAAAATGATGTGAATAAACGTAGCTTCGAGTATGACCAAGAAAATCGTATCCAAAAGGAGGCGATGCCTATGTTGATTTCGAAGAAACGAAAAACCAAAAAGTCAAAAATCAGACACGCAGAATATTATGACCTTGTTGCAACCTTTGATGATTTATATGCAAAGAGCAAAGAAAATCAGATGTTTAATAGGCTCATGCCCCTCATACTATCAGAGGAAAACATACTTTTAGCGTATAGAAATATCAAATGCAACAAAGGAAGTGAAACTTCGGGTGTGGATGAAAAAACAATAAGGAATTTGGAGAAAATCCCCAAAGATAAGTTTGTAGAGAAAATCAGACAAAAGTTAAGTTGGTACAAGCCAAGTCCTGTAAGACGAGTTGAAATAGCAAAACCCGATGGACGAATGCGACCACTGGGCATACCTACGATTTGGGACAGAATTATTCAGCAAAGCATTTTACAAGTGTTAGAGCCGATTTGTGAAGCAAAGTTTCACGAAAGAAGTAATGGGTTTCGACCCAATCGTTCAGCAGAACACGCTGTTGCACAGTGCTACAACATGATACAGCAACGTCACCTGTATTTTGTGGTGGACATTGATATTAAAGGATTTTTCGATAATGTCAACCACACAAAGCTAATACAGCAAATGTGGCATTTAGGTATTCGTGATAAAACACTGTTATGTATCATAAGGCAAATGCTGAAAGCACCCATTGTACTGTTAGATGGCCGTAAAATATATCCACAAAAAGGAACTCCACAAGGAGGTATCCTCTCCCCACTTCTATCAAACATTGTTCTCAATGAATTGGACTGGTGGATAGCAAGTCAATGGGAAGATATGCCGACACATTATCCGTACAAAAACTTTGTTCATAAAAACGGAAGTGTAAACCGTGGAAATACCTTTAAGGTAGCACTTAGGACAAGCAATTTAAAAGAAATGTGGATTGTGCGATATGCAGATGACTTTAAGATATTTTGCAAAAAGCGAAGTGACGCTGATAAAGTGTTTATTGCAACACAGATGTGGTTAAAAGAACGGCTTAGCCTTGAAATCAGTCCCGAAAAATCAAAGGTTATGAATCTTAAAAAGAAGTATTCCGACTTTTTAGGATTTAAAATTAAGGCACATAAGAAGAAATCTTCCTATGTTGTCTACTCCCACATGAGTGACAAGTCAATCAAAAAGGAAGTACAAAAGTTGAAAGAGCAGATATGGCATATACAGCACCCAAAGAGCCCAAATGCCGAGGGTACTGCTATCAATCTATTCAATTCTATGGTGATAGGTATACACAATTATTATCACATAGCAACCAATGTTAATCTTGACTGTGCCAAAATCAAAGCACAAATAGATATTGTCTTACACAATCGGTTTGGAAACAGGCTGAAAAAGCATGGTGAACTGAAACCTCATGATTATGTCCGAAAACGATATGGAAGTAGCAGTCAGCTGCGTTTCCTTAGTGGCAAACCACTTTGTCCTATTGGATATGTTCAAACAAAGCCACCAATGTGGAAGAAACGTAAAGTATGCAATTATACCGTGGAGGGTCGTGCTGAAATACACAAATCCCTTAACATGGACATGACCGTATTGCACAAGCTAATGAGGGCATCTGCAAATGACAGAAGTATTGAGTTTATGGACAACCGAATTTCGTTGTATACAGCACAACATGGTAAATGTGCTGTCACAGGAAAATATCTCAAATATGATGAACTTCATTGTCACCACAAGCTACCTATCTATTTGGGTGGTAAGGATAATTACTCAAATCTTGTTATTTTGCACATAGATGTACATAGGCTTGTTCACGCAGTGACACAAGAAACTATTGCGTTTTATCTCCAAAAAGTCAGCCCCAACAAAACGATGATAAACAAAATCAACAAACTTAGAAAAACGGAAGAATTAGACCCGATTACCTTATAGCACTAAAAATCATATCGTTTCGAAGAAATGTGTAAATTCACATAAAACATCAAAATCTGCTAACGATGGAACGCCGTGTGAAGCGAAAGTTTCATGCACGGTGTGGGACGGGGGAAAATCCAGAGATAACCTCAAAGGATTACCTATCGTCATTGTATAACAAATCGAACATAACGTACACCGTCGATTATTATTTTGAATAAGGGAGGACTTTTAAATGAAAAATTCAATAGAAAAAGGCTTTAGCTATGTGAAGAAAAAATCAGCACAGATGTACTCATTTTTTATGATGCAGTCCACAAGAATGCAGCTTGCCGTCAGCAATAACCGTGGCGAGAATTATGTTGACTCGGCAGTCAAAATCCTCATTGCTGTAGTTCTGGGTGGCCTGCTACTAGCAGGACTTTATGCATTATTTGGGGATGTGGTGATACCAACTTTGGAAACCAAAATTAAGGAAATGTTCAACTATGCAGGCTAACGGCATCGCACAGGCGGTGCTTTTTTCTTTTCTGTTGATTTTGGTGTCTGTGGAGGACGTGAAAAAAAGAGAGATTCCACCACTGTTTTGTGTAGGAATTGCCCTCTGTGCACTGCTGAATTTTAAGGCAAAAAATGTTTTGGGACTTGGCATTCCAATGATTTTATGGATAACTGCCGCATGGATTTGCCCAAGACAGCTTGGCGGTGGGGATATCAAACTTAGCGCCGCCGTCAGTCTTGTTCTTGGCTTTACTGCCGCAGCATATGGCGTTATCCTTGGATTCTCCCTTGAACTAGCAGTATTTATTATTTTAAAGCACAGGCGAAAGCTTACAAAGCAAGAGGCAAAGGAGTTTCCAATGCCTCTTGCTCCTTTTTTAACCATAGGCTTTTTAGCAACATATTTTATGAATTTTGGAGGACTGAAGCTATGAGTAAAAGCAGAAATAACAAATGTTTTATTGCACTGTGGGTTATTGTTCCTATGGTCACAGCACTTGCATTTATGGCCAAAGTGATTAAAGAAAGAAAAAAGAGAAAAGACACATCATCATTCTAAGGAGGTAGAAAATTATGAGTATTTTGAAAAACAGAACGGTTGTGGGAGTGATTTGCATTGTTCTATCGCTCCTTATTTGTTTTGGTTTTACACCTTTATTCAATAAAGGAATGAGCCAAAAGACAGAGATTGTACGTGTGGCAAAGGAAATCAAGGCAGGTGATGAAATTACAAGCGATATGGTACAGATGGTTGAAGTAGGAGGGTACAACCTGCCTGAAAATATCATTAAGAATAAAGATACCGTCATTGGCACTTACGCAACCGCTGATTTGTCCATTGGGGATTATATTTTAAATACCAAGGTGTCTCAAGTTCCTGCTGTAGAAAATGCCTATCTATACAACTTGGATGGCAGTAAGC
>JAEZPX010000249.1 GCA_023413275.1 Bacillota bacterium
GGTTTGGGCATAAGGTGCAAAAACCTCCATACGAATTTCCTTGGGAATTTGCAGTATGGCATTTGCAATGTCCGTATAGTTCTGACCGATAACATCTACATAAACATATGCATTTTGGAATAAATAAAACAGTGCATATAAAATGGGAAGCTGAATCAAGAGGGGTAAGCATCCGCCCATAAGATTGATCCCGTTTTTCTTTTGAAAATCCTGCATCTCCATAGCCATTTTTTGCTGAGACATCTGGTCTGTCTTGCCTTTATATTTATTTCTAATCTTATCCAATTCAGGTTGAAGCATCTGCATCTTAAATGAAGATTTCTGCTGTTTCACCATCAATGGAAATAGAATTGCTTTCACGATCAAGGTAAATAAAATAATTGCAAAGCCTAATACGCCTGCTTCCGTCATACCATAGAGCCCATTAAAGAGCATATTGTAAACTTGTCCCAAAACTTTAGCAATGGGCCCCAATATGCTTCCGGGCATCTTTACAGACGTAAACGTCGTCAAAACGACACCTGATAATAGTTCACTTCCAAACACGCTTTATGCCTCCTTACAAACAGATAGAATTTTTTGCCCCGCAGGACAAGACAACAAACAATAGGATTTTTTAGGGAACGGGGTCATAGCCGCCTTCATGGAAGGGATGGCACTTCAGAATTCTTCTGACGGCAAGATATGTGCCCTTAAAGATACCATAACGAGATATCGCGATAAATGCATACTGAGAGCAGGTGGGGGTAAATCTGCAATGAGGTCCAATCAAAGGAGAAATTCCCACCTGATAAAATCGGATTAACAGTAAAAAAAACTTTTTAACCATTTCTCTCATCTCTCTTCATTTTCAATTTCTTTCTCACAATTTTTTTCCTGATGAGAAAGGAGTAATTGATGTTTTTTTAATAAATGTCGCAAGGAAGCACTCACCTCAAGATAGGCGGCATCCTTACAAATTACCCGGGCAATTACAACAATATCGAAACCGGGACGAATTTCTTCTTCCATATTACGATAGCTTTCCCGAATCAGACGAGTCACATGGGAACGTACAACGCTTTTTCCTACCTTTTTACTGACAGAAATACCTAATTTGTTCCCTTGTGCCCCATTTTTGACTACATACATAACCAAATGGCGGTTGGCAATGGATCTGCCTCTATTGTATACATACCGAAATTGAAAATTTTTTTTCAAAGATTCTGTAAATTTCATAATAATCCTTCTTTCATTCGGTACCGCCAAGTTATTCCTCATATGAACAAAAGGCCACTTTCAGCGGCCTAATATACTTTTTGGTATGAGGATTATGCGGATAATACTTTTCTACCTTTTTTTCTTCTTGCTGCAAGCACTTTTCTACCGTTGGCTGTCAACATTCTTTTTCTAAAGCCATGTTCTCTGCTTCTCTGTCTCTTTTTGGGTTGAAATGTCATTTTCATAGTTATACGCACCTCCTTTATTGCAGGGATTCACTGCCCTATTTACGAGCACTGTTACTATTATAGTAAAAAAGGATAGGTACGTCAAGAAAAATATTTACCTGAAAAGCCTTTAAATGCTGGGATTTTGGGGTAAAAGTTTACAATACGGTGAAAAAAAATTCAGGTTGGACAAAGATATAGTTTTTTTTATTTAGGTTTCACTATATATAGTAGAACTTTTTGCAAAAGATAAAATCAATACCATTTCAAAGTGCTGAATCACTATAATATGATGCAAAAAAACAAAGGCTGCAGCTATTCATATAGCTATCAGGCCAAATCACGTAAATTTTATTATTGTACTATTAAAAATAGTAAATTTCTAAAATAATTTTTACAAAAATTCATTCTTTTTTCGTGGCTTAACTTAAAAATCTTATATAATATATGTTTTTTTCATCATACATGATTGCAAACGACAGATTTTTCCATCCATTTTTTTTGGTTTCCTTGGGGATAACCATAATTTTTGATTGCGGTTGTGGATAACTTTTGTTATACTATGGGCAAAGTATTGTTTCATTGATGATCCACAAAATTCACAATTCTTTTACAGTACCCAAATCAAAGTTATCCACAAACTGTTGATAACCCTGTGCATAACTTCGATTTTATGTGAAAAACCTCTTGAAAAAACATTCCTTTTAAAAAATATGCAATTATTTAAGTCAGGATGTCCCGTGTTTTTCTATATTTTGCATACTGTTTATTTTGTGGGCAAGTACAAAGCATTCGCTGTGAATAACTACGGCTTGTCTCTCATTAAGAAGCTTTTCTTTCACAGCCATCTACATTTAATTGTGAATAACAAGATTGTTATCCACAAAATTTTAACAGGAGGTACATAATGGAACAAATAAATGAATTGTGGAACGAAGCACTAAAAATTATCGAGGAAGAAAGCTCCGCCGTTAGTTTTGAGACATGGTTTCGTCCCATTGTACCCTACGGCTTGCAGGATCATTGTCTATATTTGCAGGTAGATAATCCCTTGGCCAAGGATATGCTGGAAAAACGTTACTTTGATTTGTTGAAAAATACCATAAAGCAGGTTACAAAAACGGATTTGGAAATCATCATTTTAATGGGCAACGAATTACCTGTTAAATTAATGGAGAAAAAAGAAGTACAAAAACAAGGTACTGAAATTCCTAGAAATCTAAATCCTAAATATGTATTCAGCTCCTTTGTGGTTGGTAACAGCAACCGCATGGCACATGCGGCATCTCTGGCGGTTGCCGAAGCACCGGCAAAAAACTATAATCCTTTATTTTTGTACGGTAATTCCGGTTTGGGCAAGACCCATCTTATGCATTCCATTGCCCATTATATTCTGGATCATAACAGTTCAGCCAAGGTTTTATATGTAACCAGTGAAACCTTTACCAACGAATTGATACTTTCTATTCAAAACAATAGAAACGAGGCTTTTCGTAATAAATACAGAAATATCGACGTTCTTTTGATTGATGATATTCAGTTTATTTCCAAAAAAGAAGGTACTCAGGAGGAATTCTTCCATACCTTTAATGCATTGTATGAATCAACAAAGCAAATTATTATTTCCTCGGACCGTCCACCCAAGGAAATTGAGACATTAGAAGACAGATTGCGCAGCCGATTTGAAATGGGCTTGATTGCTGATATTCAACCACCGGACTATGAAACAAGAATTGCAATTTTGCGAAAGAAAGCAGAGCGGGATAATTTGCAGGTTCCTGATGATGTTTTGGCATATATTGCAAAAAATATTGCTTCAAATATTCGTGAATTAGAGGGCGCTTTGACTAGAATTGTTGCATTTGCAACATTGACAAACCAAGATATTTCTATTTTCTTGGCAGAGAACTCTTTGAAAGATATTTTCAGTGAAAATGCCTCTGCGCCAATTACCCCTGACTCCATTCAAGAAATTGTGGCGGAACATTTTAACATTCGTATCGAAGATATTCAAGGAAGCAAAAAACCCAAGAATATTGCGTTTCCTAGACAGATTTCTATGTATTTATGCAGAAAATTATTAGATATTTCTCTTCCTAAGATTGGCGAAAGCTTTGGAGGACGTGACCATACAACTGTAATTCATGCAATTTCTAAAATTGAAAAGCAGTTGGAAAATGATACGGCATTGCAAAACACCATTTTGCAGCTGGAGAAGGAAATTAAGGGGCAATAATTTTTCCACATTGCCTTGTGGAGCAGGATAGGGAAAGACTGTGGACAACTTTTGACAATTCAGCCTTGCTGTGTATACTGTGGATAAGCCTATCTGTTACCCCCATGGCTTCCACATGGCTTGTCAACACCCAAAATTCTTGATTCTTGGGGAAAAAAGAGGTTTTCCACAAACCCACAGCCCCTACTACTGCTACTGCGGATTAAATCTTATTTATTTCTTCAAACACTGTGTGAAAAGGAGTTGTGAACAACTTGAAATTGATTTGTAAAAAAGACCTACTGTTACAGTACATAAATATCGTAAATAAAGCAGTTTCCAATCGCACTACATTGCCTATATTGGAATGCATCTTACTAACTGCTGATGAAAAAGGTTTTGTTTTAACTGGAAATGATTTAGAATTGGGCATTAAAACTGCTGCCATTGAAGCTGACATTTTAGAAAAGGGTGAAGTTGCCATTGAAGCCCGTATTTTCAACGAGATTGTTCGTCGCTTAAACGGAGAGGACGTTACAATTTCCACCAATGAAAAAAATGCGGTCACCATTGTTTGTGGTTCTTCTGAATTTAGCATTATGGGGCAAGGTGGCGAGGATTTTCCCCCTTTGCCTGAGGTAGAGCAAAATCAGGCATATACTTTAAAGCAAAATGACTTAAGAAATATGATTCGTCAGACTATTTTTTCCATTGCTCAAGATAATGCAAAACCTGTTTTAACAGGTGAATTATTTGAGTTTCATGATGAATTTTTTAATATTGTTTCCGTTGATGGCTATCGAATTTCCTATCGAAAAAGCCTTTTGCTTCAAAGCTGTGGAAAAAATGAAGTCATTGTTCCCGGCAAAACTTTAAGTGAATTAAATAAAATTTTATCTCAATCTGAAGAAGATTTGGTCTCTCTTTATGTAACAGACAAGCATATTTTGTTTGATTTAGGTACAGCAATTATGGTTTCCCGTTTAATTGAAGGGGATTTTATCCGTTATGAGCAAAGTTTTTCAGAAGATTTCAAAACAGAGGTTTTGGTAGATAAAAACGAAATGATTCAATCCTTGGAACGTGCTTCTTTGGTTTCTAGAGACAATAGAAAAACACCGGTTCGCTTCCAAATCAAAACTAAAAACATGGAAATCACCTCCAAAAGTGATATGGGAACAGCTTTCGAGGAGATTTCTGTGGAAGTGGAAGGGGAAGAAATCTCCATTGCATTTAATCCCCGTTATTTTATCGAAGCTCTGCGTTCTATTGACGAAGAAAACGTAAAAATTCATTTTACCGCTTCTTTAAGCCCTTGTACCATATTGCCTGTGGAGGGAGATTCTTTTAAATATTTGATTCTCCCACTAAGAATGTAATTGTTTTATGTAAACAATAAGAAAGAAGGACTACTTTATGCAGGAAGTTGGAATTCAAACAGAATATATTAAATTACAGCAAATTTTAAAACTTGCTGGTATCATCGGACAAGGGTCTGATGCAAGAGCCTTAATTGCTGAAGGTTTGGTTTATGTAAATGGAGAGCAGGCTTTGGAAAGAGGAAAAAAAATTCGCCCCAATGATGTGGTTGAGGTGAAGGGATTAGGCTCTGTTAAAGTTGTGATGGAAGGTTAAACATTTTTAAAGCCTTCTTACGGAGTTTTATTAGAGATGATTTTTTAAGAAAGTCAGTATAGATTTCAATAAATACTAAAAAACATAGTATTTAATTATTTTTAGAAGTGGGAAGGCCCGTATTGCAAATGTTATTTTTGCAAAAAACAGCGGGCTTTTTTCGCTGTTATAAAAATATTGCTTTTGTGGATAAAATATTTTAGAAATATATCGCTTAAAAATAAGCAAATGCTTATATTTTTATTTTTTTGTATTCTAAATGAGATATCAAAGCAAAATATATTGTTATTTATTTAACGTGAATTATTTTGTCGAATGATATCTTTAAAATAATTTTGTATACTAGGTGGATATTTATGCAAATATCGGAGGTTTCTTTGCAAGGCTTTCGCAATCTGATGGAGATGCAAATTAAACCATCTCCAGGAATTAATGTTTTTTACGGAAAAAATGCTCAAGGGAAAACAAATTTTTTGGAATCCCTTTATTTATGTGCCATGGGAAGGTCTATGCGGACAAAAAATGATTGGCAAATGATAGGTTTTCAAGAGGAAGAGAGCCATATCCGTTTATTCATCAATAAAAATAACCGAAAAGAGCGTATTGATGTTCATTTGAAGCGAGATACCAAAAAAGGCATAGCCAGAAACGGTGTGCCCATAAAGAAGCTGGGTGACTTGTTTGGAACTTTGTATACCGTTGTTTTTTCTCCTGAGGATCTTTCTTTAATTAAAGATGGGCCTGCAGAGCGGCGGCGTTTTTTGGATATGGAGCTTTGTCAGCTTAGTCGAGTTTATTATTATGATTTGCAGCAATATTACCGTATTTTGAAGCAGAGAAATAATTTATTGCGAGAGATTCAAAAAAATTCAGCTCTACAAGAAACCCTTTTTGTATGGGATGCCCAGTTAATTGATTATGGTGAGCGTGTTATGGCGGCCAGAATGGATTTTTTGCAAAGACTGGATAAAATCGCCGCTGAAAAGCTAAACGCTCTTACAGGTGGCTTAGATGCCCTTAAAATTATATATAAGCCAAATAGCGAGCCTGGGCATATGGAAGAAAGACTAAAACGAAATTTGCAACGAGATATTTATTTGGGTAGTACCAATTTCGGCCCCCATAAAGATGATATTTTGTTTACCATTGATGGGAAAGAGGTAAAAAGCTTCGGTTCTCAGGGTCAACAACGAACAACTGCCTTAGCGGCAAAGTTGGCAGAAATTGATTTGATACGAGAAGAGACAGGGGAAGACCCTGTTTTACTTCTGGATGATGTGCTGTCTGAATTGGATGAAAAAAGACAAAAATATCTGATGGAAAGTATTGATGGTTTGCAGGCATTTTTGACTTGCACAGGAATTGAGGATGCAATCAAAAAATATATCAGCAAAGATAATTTGTTTTACGTGGAAAACGGACAAATTGTAGGTGAAAATGGAATGGAAAAAGCGTAATGACTAAAATTACGCTTTTTTATTGCACTTTGAGTTATAAAGATGTCTCCGGGGGAAGCACGAAGTTTGGTTTATTTTCGAGAAAAGATTTCTGAAAATTGAAGTTTCCCTAGAACAAACCAAAAATATCCTATATTTTCTTTATGAAAATCATATATTAATTAATAAGGAAGGAAAAACATTTAAAATTTTCATTAAAAATTAGTGTTTTCCTTGAAAATATAAGGTTTTCTTCTTGTAGAATTCTTTCAAAAATGTTATAATAGTTATGTATTAAAAACTCACTAAAATTTGGAACAGAAAAAGTTCTGTTTTAGATTTTAATTCTTAGAATTTAGACTGTTCTCTTAGATTTTGAGGAATACGCAAAAGCGTGTTTCCTAGGAAAACAATATACACTGAAAATTAGTGTCTAAGCTTTAAAAAAGAAAAATTTTACCTATCATTTTTGATTTGAAATAGGTTTTATGATAGAAACCTATTTTTTCTTTGGCACAAAGCACGATGAAGAACCCTAAAAGATTTAGTTGAAGGAGAGGTTTTATGTCATCAGATTATAATGAAAGTCAAATCCAAGTGTTGGAGGGTTTGGAGGCTGTTAGAAAAAGACCGGGAATGTACATCGGTTCTACCAGCGCCAGAGGTTTGCATCATTTGGTTTACGAAATCGTGGATAATGCGGTGGATGAGGCCTTGGCAGGTTTTTGTACTGAAATAACCGTAAAAATTCATCCGGATAATTCTATTTCTGTTATGGATAATGGACGAGGCATTCCCGTTGGTATTCAACAGCAAAAAGGTATATCTGCCGTAGAAGTTGTTTTTACCATTTTGCATGCCGGTGGCAAATTTGGTGGAGGTGGATATAAGGTTTCCGGTGGTCTCCACGGTGTTGGTGCTTCTGTTGTTAATGCACTGTCCACATGGCTGACGGTAAACATTCATACCGATGGTAAGCTTTATGAGCAAAAATATGCCCGTGGTAATGTATTAGCACCTTTAACTGTCATTGGTGAGTCACAACAGCATGGCACCTATGTGCATTTTTTACCGGATCCTGAAATTTTTGAGGAAACGGTTTTTACCTACGATATTTTAAAACAGCGTTTGCGGGAAACGGCTTTTCTTACAAAAGGCTTGAAAATTAACCTCATAGATTTACGTGAGGGGATAGAACAGAATCGTACGTTCCACTATGAAGGCGGTATTAAAGAATTTGTTGCTTATATTAATAAAAGCCGTCAGGCACTATATAGCGATATTTTTTATTGCTGTGGCCAGAAGGATGGTATTTTGGTGGAAGTGGCATTTCAGTATAACGACGGATATACCGAAAATATTTTTAGTTTTGTAAATAACATCAATACCCCTGATGGTGGTACCCATTTAATTGGTTTTAAAAGCGGTTTGACGAAAACATTGAATGATTATGGGAAAAAAATCGGCATTCTTAAGGATGCGGATAAGAAGCTCTCCGGTGATGATGTAAGAGAAGGTATTTCCGCTGTTATCAGTATTAAAGTGGAAGATCCTCAGTTTGAAGGGCAGACAAAGGCGAAATTGGGTACAAGCGAAGCAAAGAATGCTGTTGAAAGCGTTCTAAGCGAATATTTTACCTATTATCTGGAGGAAAACCCTGCAATAGCTAAAAATATCATTGAGAAGGGTATGATGGCTTCCAGAGCCCGTGACGCTGCCAGAAAGGCAAGGGAATTGGTACGGCGTAAGACAGGCTTGGAGAATACAAGATTGCCGGGCAAGCTGACGGATTGTACCAGTAAGGACCCTTTTGAATGCGAAATTTATATCGTAGAGGGTAACTCTGCGGGGGGAAGTGCCATCAAGGCAAGAGACCCTAAAACCCAAGCGATTTTACCTTTGCGAGGGAAAATTTTGAATGTGGAAAAGGCTAGACTGGATCGTATTTTAGGTAGTGAAGAAATCAAAAATATGATTACTGCTTTTGGCACAGGTATTTCAGAAGATTTTGATATTGAAAAATTACGTTATCATAAAATCGTTATCATGACAGATGCCGATGTGGACGGTGCCCATATCCGTACACTGCTTTTAACCTTCTTTTACCGCTATATGCCTCAATTAATTGAGGAAGGCAAGGTCTATATTGCCCAGCCTCCTTTATACCGTGTGGAAAAGAATAAACAGCATTATTATGTTTATGACGATCTACAGTTAGAGACGTTATATAGCGAAATTGGAAAAACGGGGATTAAAGAAGTGCAGAGATATAAGGGTCTTGGCGAGATGGACTTTGATCAGCTGCGGGATACCACCATGGCTGTGGAACATCGTATTTTGAAAAAAGTAGACATCAGCGATGCTTTGATTGCCGACGAGATATTCAGCATGCTTATGGGGGATAGCGTTGAACCCAGAAGGGATTTTATTGCGGAGAATGCCGAGTATGCTGAAATGGATTATTAAGGTCAAGAGCAAGGTTAAAACCATAGGGACGCTGTCCCTAATACCCAGCAAGGGCAGTGCCCTTGACCCAATATGGAAAACTGCGTTTTTCAAGAATTCTACCTTTCAAAAACGAAGTTTTTGAAAAAAGGGGTCAAGGGATGAAATCCTTTGTGGCAGTTGGGGCAAAGCCCCAAGAATAATAATTTAACCAACCCTTCAAAAACGAAGTTTTTGAAAAAAGGGGTCAAGGGATGAAATCCCTTGTGGGGAATTGGGGCAAAGCCCCGAGGTCTTATCCCTTGGTAAGGTCTTATCCCTTTAAAAATAAAAGAGGTGAAAAAATGAGCGACGAATTCAAAGAAATAGATAAGGTCGTTTCCATAGATATCAACGAGGAAATGAAAAAATGCTATATCGATTACGCCATGAGTGTTATCGTTGCCCGTGCATTGCCGGATGTGCGGGATGGCTTAAAGCCGGTGCAAAGACGTATTCTCTTCTCTATGAACGAAATGAACCTTGACCCCAATAAAGGTTACCGTAAATCGGCCCGTATTGTGGGTGATACCATGGGTAAATACCACCCCCATGGTGATGCCTCTATTTATCAGGCAATGGTGCGTATGGCTCAAAATTTCTCAATGCGCTATATGCTGGTTGACGGCCATGGTAACTTCGGATCAATCGACGGCTATGGTGCTGCTGCAAGCCGTTATACCGAGGCAAGAATGTCTAAAATTACAGCAGAATTGTTGGCGGATATTGAAAAAGATACCGTTGATTTTGTGCCAAACTACGATGAAAACGAAAAAGAACCAACTGTTTTACCCGCTAGAATTCCTAACTTGCTGGTGAATGGTTCCTCGGGTATCGCCGTTGGTATGGCAACCAATATACCACCCCATAACTTGACGGAAGTCATTAATGGCGTTGTTTGTATGATTGATAATACCATCAATGATAAAGATACCGATGTCGAGGAATTAATGGAGCATATCCAGGGTCCGGACTTCCCAACAGGTGCAACAATTCTGGGGAAGAGCGGAATTCGTGCAGCGTATCGTACCGGTAGAGGGAAAATTTTGGTTCGTGCACTGGCTGAAATTCAGCCTATGTCAAACGGCCGTGAAAAAATTGTGGTTACAGAATTGCCCTATATGGTGAATAAACTTCGGTTGATTGAAAAAATCGCCGAATTGGTCAAGGATAAACGTATTGAAGGCATAAGCGATTTGTATGATGCCTCAGCTGGCGATGATATTCAGATTATTATTGAGCTGAAGAAGGATGTAAATGCCAATGTTATTTTGAATCAGCTTTATAAATATACCCAGCTTCAGGAAAGCTTTGGAGCCATTATGATTGCGTTGGTTAATGGTAAGCCGGAAACTTTAAACTTGAAGCAAATTATCTCGGAATACTTGAAACATCAAGAAAATGTAGTCACTAGAAGAACGCAATTCAACTTGGATAAGGCAGAAAAACGTGCCCATATTCTGGAAGGTCTGCGTATTGCCATTGATAATATTGATGAGGTAATTCGCATCATCCGTACCAGCTATGATAATGCTAAGGAACGCCTGATGGAACGCTTTCAGCTTTCAGAGATTCAGGCTCAGGCAATTTTGGAAATGCAGCTGCGTCGTTTGCAAGGCTTGGAACACGAAAAAATCGATGCGGAGTATAAAGAATTAATGGAAAAAATCGCTTATTTTAAGTCCTTGTTGGCAGATAGAAAATTAATGCTTGGCGTCATTAAGGATGAAATCACGTTAGTTCGGGATAAATATGGGGATGAACGCCGTACCCAGTTAGTGCAGAACCCCGGTGAAATTGATGTGGAAGATTTGATTGAGGAAGAAACCTGCGTTATGACTCTTTCAAACCTAAACTATATTAAGCGTACGCCTTTGGATACCTATAAGAGTCAAAATAGAGGCGGCAGAGGCATTGTTGGTATGCAGACAAGAGAGGAAGATTTTGTGAAGGATATGTTCCTTTCCTCCACCCATGATACCATTTTGTTCTTTACCGATCGGGGTAGAGTATACCGTATGAAAGGCTATGAGATTCCTGAAGCAGGGCGTACAGCAAGGGGCATGGCAATTGTAAATCTGCTGGAAATTGCCCCCGGTGAAAGCATTACTGCGATTATCCCTGTGAAGGAATTTAAGGAAGATGAATACCTTGTTATGATAACAAAACAAGGCATCATTAAGAAAACAGAGATGGCAAGCTTTGCAAATATCCGTAAGGGTGGCTTAATTGCTGTTAACCTAAGGGATGATGATAATCTGATTTCCGTTATGACAACCAATGGTGAAAACGAAATTTTTGTTGCAACAAGAAACGGTTTGGGTATTAAGTTCTCTGAAAAAGATGTGCGTCCTATGGGCCGTACTGCTACAGGTGTAAAGGCAATTACCCTGCGTGAGGAGGATTATGTGGTCTCTGCCGTGAAGATTATGGAAAATGCAGAAATTTTGAATGTAACGGAAAAAGGCTTTGGAAAACGTACGGAAACAGATGCATTTACCGTTCAATACCGTGGAGGTAAAGGCTTGAAGGTACATCAATTGACAGAAAAAACAGGCCCATTGACCGGTGTTCTGTTGGTTGAGGAGAATGAAGAAGTGATGCTTATGACATCAGAAGGCATTATTATTCGCTTGCGTGCAAGGGATATTTCAACCATTGGCCGTGTTTCTCAGGGTGTCAAACTGATGAACTTGAATGAAGGCGTAACGGTTGTGGGCATTGCAAAAATTTCTGAAGAAGATATTAAAGATGATGATTTAGAAATTTTGGATGATGTAACCACCGTTTCAAACGAGGAAAGCCCTATTATCACAGAAGAAGAAACCTCATTTACAGAATAAATAGAAAAAAAGGATATCAATTTTATTGGTATCTTTTTTTGTTGATACAGTTGTTAGTTATATAAATTTTTGTTAAAATTATATAACTAGATTAAAAATTTTGATGATTATTTGACAATTATTCATTATACTGCTAGAATCAAGTTAGATATAAACAGAGAAATCGAGGTGTGAGGGAAGATGTGGGATGTTGAGTTTTTTTTAGCTTTGGGGAAAGTTATTTCACTGGTTGTTTGTATGGTTTTTATTGAAGGAATTGTAGCAAGTCGACCAAATGGGAAATGGTTAGGTATTATTTTGCCTGTTTTTATGATTGTTCTTTCTTTCTGGGTGTTTTTTATGTGGAAAAATGCTATCTATTTTATTTTGGTGTTAGCACCTGCGTTATTATGCTGCTTTATATATTATATTTGCCGTCGTTCCATTAAAAATGGTACAGCGATTAGCTTAAATGAAGAAGAGCTAAACTAGAATTTTGGAATTACTCTGGAGATTTATATCCAAGAAATAGAATCAAATCAAAGAAATTAGTAATAAAAAAGCCCGTTTAACTTGCAGCCTATTCGCAAAAGCGGGCTTTCTTTTCTACTTGAGCATCTTGCCTTTGAGCCAAAGAGAATAGTTCTAAAAAATATTAAGCTGTTAGTTGGAGGTATCAAATGAAAAAAATAATTTCTTTATTGTTTATGTGTTTCTTTTTTACCTCCTGCTCAGCTGTAAGTAGGCAAAACTACTCTGTCTCCACAGGTGAAGCACTGCCAATTGTTAGAGAGGCTAAGCTGGCGGTTGTGGGCGATATTATGGTACATGACTATCAATATCAAGAGGCGTATGATCCCTCCACGGGGACCTATGACTTTATGCATAATTTTCAGGATGTAAAGAAATATTTTGATGGATACGACCTTGTTTTGGGAAATTTAGAATCGACCTTTGGAGGAACAGGGAGAAGCTATTCTTCTTATCCTTGTTTTAATACGCCTGATGCTTTTTTAGATGCAGTAAAGGATGCAGGTTTTAATATTTTAACCACTGCTAATAATCATTGTATGGATACGGGAAAGGCAGGCTTAATTCGCACCTTGGACAAGCTGGATGAGGCAGGAATTGCTCATATGGGAACGTACCGTTCAGCAGAAGATCGGGATAAAATTTTATATCAAAATGTTAATGGAATCAATTTTGCTTTTTTATCGTATACCTATGGAACCAATGGCATTGCAGTGCCTGATGCATATTTGGTGAATCTTATAGATGAGGATCAAATGGTATCTGATATCAAAAAGGCCAGAGAACATGCAGATGTCGTTGTTGTGATGCCCCATATGGGTAACGAATATGAAACCTACCCAAAGGAAGTCTTTCAAAAATGGGCAGATTTGATGATTCTTTCAGGGGCGGACATTATCTTAGCCAGTCATCCCCATGTATTGCAACGTATGGAATACCGTAAGATAGACCATGGTGATGGTGAGCATGATGGGTTTATTATTTATTCCTTAGGAAATTTTATTTCTTCACAAACAACACCTCCCAGAAATGCATCTATTATTTTACATTTAACCGTTGAACAGCTGGGAGATGAACCGCCAAATGTGAAAAAGGTCTCTTTCGTTCCTGTTTGGACGCAATTTAGAAATGCTCAGGATAAGAATCATTTTGTGGTGCGCAGTGTTTATGAAATGTTGGCACTAGATCAAAATAAAAAAGATCAGCTTATCCGAAGAAAGGATCAAAAACGGCTGGAAGAGGTTCATGATGAAACAGCATCCTTTTTGCTAGATCGAAAAATTCCTATTTCAGAGATTCAAGAGGAATATGTATTTGAAAAATAAGAAAAGCTCTTGTCAGGCAACAAAAACAATGATAAAATATGTCCATCAATGTTAAGAACATGTTAAGAATGTAGCGTTTGGAGGAGCAGTATGGAGAGGGATTATCTTGCGGAGAATGTGGCTTATTTGACCAAGGATTTAGGTAAATGCAATATTTCCCAAAATTTGTTCCAAAGATTTAAGGAACTAATTATGGGTGGGGTACTCCCGGCAGGATATATGCTGCCAAATGAAAATATTGTAAGTGATATGTTAAAAGTTGGACGTAGTACCTTACGTGAGGCTTATACGGCTTTGGCGGTTTTTGGTTTTATCAAACGCTCCAAAGCAGGTACTTTTATCAATGAAATTGATAATATTGTGAATATTGCTCCTTTTAGCATTACAGTGGAAAATTCTGACATAGGAGATTTATTGGAATTTAGATATATGTTAGAGGCGGAAACGGCAAGCTATGCAGCAAAAAGGGCCACCCCTGAGGACATTGCAAATATTACCTTTTGCTATGAAAAAATGATAGAAAGTAAGCATGATGTGAATTTATTTGTAGATTATGACACCATGTATCATTTGCAGGTTTCAGCGGCTACCCATAATAATCTTCTGATCAGTACTATGATTGCAGCTAAGGAATCCTTTGAAAAGGGCATTCGTCTGGCACTTAGGGAGTCTTTGACACAAAATCCCAGAGCCATTGATGTAACTCTGGATTTGCATGGAAAACTATTAGATGCAATTAAAAATGGAGATTATCAAACGGCATATGCTGTGATGAGAGAACATATCTCCTATGTAAATTTGACTGTGAAGTATGGCTGAAAGTTAGAAAAAGGGAATGATTGAAAAGGGCATCCTAAAAGTGGAGCATGAATCTCTAATGGGATGTTTTTTTTCGTTAAAATCTTGATTATAATATGGTGTGATTCGGGGTTTTCCTTGATTTTACTGGGGTTTTGTGATAGAGTTTATAGAAGTACGCACTTATTTTTTATAACTTTTTTACATGTAATTTGAACTTAAGAATTCTGATTGGAGGATTTTAATATGGATTTTAAAATGGAGGTTGCCGGACTCTTAACAAAGGCTACGGAGCTTTCTTTGGATGATGCTTTAAGTACAGTAGAAATACCCGGAAACAAGGCCATGGGAGATTTTGCATTTCCTTGCTTTCGTTTGGCAAAGGTGTTTCGTAAAGCACCCCCAATGATTGCACAAGAGGTTGCAGAAAAGCTGGACAAGCCTGCGTTTATTGAAAATATACAAGTGGTTGGTGCATATATTAATTTTTTTGTAAAAAAGGGAATTTATGCACAAGAGATTTTGACAAAGGTTATAGCGGAAAAAGAAAACTTTGGAAAAAGTGATATTGGTGCAGGGAAAACAGTTGTCGTTGATTATTCCTCACCGAATATTGCAAAACCTTTTCATGTGGGGCATCTGCGCTCAACGGTAATTGGAAATGCTATTTATAAAATATATGAAGCTTTGGGTTATAACTGTGAAGGTGTCAATCACCTGGGAGATTGGGGTACACAGTTTGGTAAGCTGATTGTTGCATATCATAATTGGGGTAGTAAAGAGGCTGTTGAAAGTCAAGGCATTCAGGAACTAATGCGGATTTATGTAAAATTTCATGATGAAGCTGAGAAAAACCCAGCTTTAGATGACGAAGCCAGACTTTGGTTTGTGAAAATGCAGGAAGGCGACGAAGAAGCCCTTACTCTTTGGAAATGGTTTTATGATATTAGTATCAAGGAATTTGAACGAGTTTATAAAATGCTTGGTGTAAAATTTGATGCATATACCGGAGAGAGCTTTTATAATGATAAAATGGCTCCAGTTGTGGAGGAGTTAAAAGAAAAAAATATTCTTAAGGAAAGCGAAGGTGCAATGATTGTTGATTTAGAGCATAAGAATATGGCACCTTGCCTGATTATTCGTAAGGATGGCGGCACCCTTTATGCGACCAGAGATATTACTGCAGCGTTGTACCGTAAAAAAACATATAATTTTGATAAGTGTATTTATTTGACGGCATTAGACCAAAATCTCCATTTTGCCCAGTGGTTTGAAGTAATTCATTTGATGGGCTATGACTGGTATAAAGATTTGATTCATGTTCCTTTTGGTTTGGTAAGTTTGGATAGTGGCAAGCTTTCTACCCGCCATGGCAACGTTATATTGATGGAAGATTTGTTGAATCAAGCAATTGGTGAAACAAAGAAAATTATTGAAGAAAAAAATCCATCTTTAGAAAATAAAGAAGAGGTTGCAAAGCAAGTTGGCATTGGTGCAGTTATTTTTAATGACTTATATAATGGTCGTATTAAGGATGTTGTATTTTCATGGGAAAGAATGCTTAATTTTGATGGAGAAACAGGACCATATGTGCAATATACCCATGCGAGAGCTTGCAGTATATTAAAACGAGCAGGAGAAATCAAATTTGATGATATTCATTTTGATACCCTCTCGGATGAAGCTTCCTTCGAAATTTGCAAACTTTTGGAAACATATCCAGAAAAAATTAAGGATGCAGCAAATAAATTGGAGCCTTCTGTAGTGACTAGACATCTGGTTGCAATCGCCCAGGCTTTCAACAAATTTTATCATGATAATCCTATTTTAAATAGTGAAGAAGATGTTCGTCAGGCACGTTTGGCTGTTGTAGTTGCTGTAAAAACAGTTATGAAGGAAGGCCTGCGTCTTTTGGGCATTGATGCACCAGAGCAAATGTAAAAGTGAGGTGTCTTACCATGAAAAAATTGAAGTTGATTTATAACCCATTTTCAGGGAATAAAAGCTTTAAATTTGATTTGGATGTCTGTATTGGTATTTTTCAAGATGGAGGATTTGAAGTTCATCCTTTTCGTACCATGACGGAAGGTGATATAACAAAGCATATTCAGCAAATGCCTGATGATTATGACTTGATTGTTGCTTCCGGTGGCGATGGAACAGTAAATATAGTATTAAATGCAATGATGAGGCGGAAAATGAATATTCCACTTGGAATTATCCCCTCGGGTACCGCAAATGATTTTGCAACCTTTCTTGGATTCAAAAGTGGACAGGTTGAAGATGCCTGCCGTGCCATTGTAAATACTCAGCCTGTAGCCATAGATTTAGGGCTTGTGAATGACACAACCTATTTTATCAATGTGTGTGCTGGGGGACTTCTTACTAATGTTTCTCAAACTGTAGACAAAGATTTGAAAAATGCACTAGGAAGTCTTTCTTATTATTTAAAAGGGGTTGAACAAATACCAAGCTTTCATAAAATACCTTTTCGTATTACAACAAGTAGTCAAGTAATTGAAGAAGATTTGTATTTATATATGATTATGAATAGCGCAGGGACGGGAGGTTTTACAAAGCTTTCTCCACAGGCTTCTATTCAAGATGGTATGTTCGAATTAATTGCAATTCGAGGTAGACCATTAATTGAGTTATCTCCTTTATTTTTAAAAATGCTAACTGGGGATCATATCAATGACACAAAAAATATTCTGTATTTAAGAGATTCTTATTTTAAAATTGAGTGTCTCGCGGATGATTTTAAAATCATGGAGTCGACTGTTGATGGAGAAATGGGGCCAAGAATGCCTTTTGAAATGAAGGTAATTCCCAAGGCCATTCATGTTTTTATAAATCCAAAACGCTAATTATGTTTCACGTGAAACATAATCTGCCAAGAGCATTAAAACAGTAGTGTTTCACGTGAAACATTACTGTTTTTTCTTTTCAATCACTAGGGTATGTGCTATAATTTTTGCAGATAGCAATGAAAGGCGGGAAAAATCCATGGGTAAAGTACGGGTTATTGCAGTGACCAATCAAAAAGGTGGGGTAGGGAAAACTACCACAGCAATCAACTTATCTGCCAGTTTAGCTACATATGGAAAGAAAGTCCTTGTAATAGATGCGGATCAACAGGGAAATACAACCAGTGGCCTTGGTCTTGATAAAAATGGTATGGAATTAACAATATATAATATGTTTCTGGGTGAGGCTACTATAATGGATATTAAACAACCCACTTGCGTAGAGGGTTTGGAAATCATTCCTGCAAATATTAGCCTTACTGGGGCTGAAATAGAGCTGATTGGGAAAGACGAAAGAGAATATATATTAAAAGAGGAATTGGGGAAAATAAAAGACTCCTATGACTTTATTATTATTGACTGTCCTCCTTCTTTAAATCTTATTACAATTAATGCCCTTACAGCCGCTGATACTGTGTTGGTTCCTATTCAATGTGAATATTTCGCTTTGGAGGGGTTAGAGCAATTGCTTCATACCATAAATTTAGTTAAAAAAAGGCTTAACCCTTATTTGGAAATAGAGGGAATTGTATTTACAATGTATGATGCAAGAACCAATTTATCATTGCAGGTGGTAGAGGAAGTGAAGAGAAGCCTGGGAAGCAGTGTATATCGCAGTATTATTCCAAGAAATGTTCGATTGGGGGAGGCGCCAAGTCATGGGCTTCCCATCCATTTATATGACCCCAAATCCAAAGGGGCAGAAAGCTATGCACTTTTAGCAGAAGAAGTTATCGAAAGGGAGTGGAGTTAATTTATGGCTGCTAAAAAAATGGGACTAGGTTCAAAAGGAATGGGATTAGAAGCATTGATCAATAATAAACTGGAAGATTTTAAAGAAACTGGGAAAGATATGGGTAAAAGCGGTGTTTGGGAAATCGAGATAGATATGATTGAGCCAAATAGAAAACAGCCAAGAAAATATTTTGATGAAACTGCTCTTGAGGAGCTGGCAGCCTCAATAAAAACCTATGGCATGATCCAGCCGGTGGTTGTTCGTAAAAATGGAGACTACTATGAAATCATCGCAGGAGAAAGACGATGGAGAGCAGCAAAAATTGCAGGATTGAAAAAAATACCTGTCATTGAAAAAAAATGGGAAGATGCTGAGGCTTTTGAAGCAGCTTTGGTAGAGAACTTACAAAGAGAAGATTTAAATCCCATCGAAGAGGCTGAAAGCTATCGTCGATTGCAGGATGAGTTTGGCTTTAGTCAGGAGCAAATTTCAACAAAAGTAGGGAAAAGTCGCTCTGCAATTACCAATTCTCTGCGTTTATTACAGCTAGATTCGAGGGTTTTAAACTTTGTTATAGAAAATAAATTGTCAAGCGGTCATGCCAGAACACTTCTTTCTATCACAGACCAAGAGCGGCAATTTGAATTGGCAGAGCATGTGATTGAAGAGGAATTAAGCGTAAGAGCCACAGAAGCTTTGGTCAAAGGGGAATTAAATCAAAAAGAGAAAAAAAATAATAAAAAAGAATTATCAGAAAATGCAAATCAAAAAGCAGTTGAGGATGAATTAAAAACCATTTTCTCCACAAAAGTAAGAATTAGCCAGATGAAAAATAAGGGGAAAATTGAAATTACGTATTATTCTCAAGAGGATTTGGATAGACTTTTAACCATGATGAAAAGAATGGAAGGATAATTGCAAATGGAATTACAGCAAGATTATATCATATATATTCTTATTGGCTTGGGTATTGCGGTGCTTCTACTTTTCATTTTGTGTGTTGTCTTGTTTGTGAAGTTCAATGGGCAAAAGAAAAGATATGATTTTTTTATGGGCACCAATCGTAGGCCTAGCCATAATTTAGAAATGAAATTAGAAAAATATTATAAAAGTTCTAAAGAAATTGAGGAAAAATACGGAAAGCTACTGGATATGGTTACTGATATGGATAAAACCATGAAGAGCAATATTCAAAAGGTTGGATTGGTACGTTATAACCCCTTTGAAGAAATGGGAGGAAACCTCTGCTTTGCCTTAGCCTTGTTAGACGGTGAGGATAATGGCGTGGTTTTAAATGGCATTCACAGCCGCACTGGCTCTTTCACTTATGCCAAACCGATACAAATGGGTGTAAGCATATATATGCTTTCCGAAGAGGAGATTAAGGCTGTGCAAATGGCTAAGGAACAGGCATATCATCCAGAACATGAAAAAGTGATCAAGGTTAAATTTAAACCTGTTTTCCGTAAGAAAGACAAAGAGCCTGTTATGGAAGAACAGCTGCAACTTGACATTTCCAAGGAAGAGGCCGCGAAAGAGGCGGCAGGAGAAATTGGGGATGTGACCATGGCTGAAAAAGAACAAATTTTCCAAGAAGAGGCTATTGCAAGTCAAATTGCAGTGGTTGATGTGTTAAGCGAAGAAATGGAAGAAGGGGATGCAATTATGTTTGAAGAAGATATTTTTCAAGAATTGCCTCCTTTCATAGAAAAAGAACTATTGAAGGAAGAAAGAGAATAAAAAAGAGGTGGAAGTAGGGAAGCGTTTTCCCGAAAGCCACCTTTTTTCTTAAAAAAATGTGTATATGTGTATAAAATATGTGGATATTGTGGATAACCAACAGGAATATTATGAAAACAAATAAAAATATTTTTTGAAATGTGAAGTTATCCACAGAATGTTGATAAGGCAGTGTAAAAAAGGAGTAGAATATGGGCTATGAAATGATTTTTTCTGACATGGATGGAACGTTATTAAAAAATGATACGGAAGTGTCAGAAAAAAATAATATTGCGATTCAGAAAGCTATAAAAAAAGGTGTTCAGTTTGTAATCTGCACTGGCAGAGGTGTGTTTGGTGTGGAACGCTTTCTTGAACAATTGAATTTAATTGGAAAAGAAGGCTATGCCATTTGTCAAAATGGTGGAGCTGTTTATGACTTAAGAGACATGTCCTTGGCAATACGTGAAAGCTTTTCTCCAAAGACCTATGCTCCCATTGCAAATTTTGCTCGTGAACTTGGTTTGGAGCTATATTATTACGATGACCGAAAATTCATGGCTGAGATTGAGACAGACAGGGTAAAACAATATTGCAAGGTTATGGGGAGTGGCGTTGAGGTGGTAAAGGAACCTCTAAAATATCAAGGTGAATTTACAAAATCTCTTATTTCGGGAAAGAAAGAAAAGCTGCTTTTGGTGCAGAAAATGGTGGAAGAAACTGCAGGGGACGAGTTAGACTGTTTTTTTTCCAGTAAAATATTTATGGAAATTGTAAAAAAAGGCGTAAGCAAAGGAAATATTATGGAACAAACCGCAAAAAAAGCCGGAGTCCCATTAAAGTCAGTTATTGCTGTAGGGGATAGCCATAACGATATTTCCATGATAAAAAAAGCAGGGCTGGGGATTGCAGTGGCTAATGCAGAACCTGAGGTAAAAGAAATTGCAGATTATATTACAAAAAATCGGTGTGAGCAGGATGCAGTAGCAGAAATTATAGAAAAATTTATACTTTGAGTTGACATAACTATGAATTTTGCAAGAAAATTGGAAAAGCTCCAAAAACTATTGATTTTTCTTTGCAAACTGGTATATAATAGTGGGGCAAAGCGTGTGGCGAATATTCGCCCATAGGAAAGCTAAGTTTTCTGTATTTCTTCAGAGAGTCGGCGTTTGGTGGGAGCCGATGAAACAAGGAAAATGCTCCACTTTCCCAGCTGCCGATGAAAGTCGGAAGGGTAAGCCCTATATCGCTGTTTAAAGAGGTTCGAAATTTTTTTCGGGCAATCTGGGTGGCAACGCGGGAAATACTCTCGTCCCTGTTTTTTATGGGATCGGGGGTTTTTTTATTACTCCGATTTCCCAAATTCGTATAAGCTTAGAAAGAAGAAGGAGGAAAAAAGATGTTAGATATTAAATTTGTAAGAGAAAATCCCGATGTGGTAAGAGAAAATATTAAAAAGAAATTTCAGGATAATAAGTTGCCTTTGGTAGACGAGGTAATTGCCTTAGACCTTGAAAACAGAGGAATTAAGCAAGAGGTTGAGGTACTTCGTGCAGAAAGAAACAAGCTCTCCAAAGAAATCGGCGGTTTAATGGCAAAGGGCTTAAAGGATGAAGCGGAAGCTGTGAAGGCAAAGATTGCGGCAGAGGCAACAAGGGTTGATGAGCTGACAGAAAAGGAAAAAGAGGTAGAGGAAAAAATCAAGAAAATCATGATGACAATTCCAAATATCATTGATCCTACTGTTCCTATTGGCAAAGATGATAGTGAGAATGTGGAAGTACAAAAATATGGTGAGCCTGTTGTACCTGATTTTGAAATTCCCTATCATACTGAAATTATGGAAAGCTTCGATGGCCTTGATTTGGAAGGGGCAAGAAGAGTTGCTGGCAATGGCTTTTACTATCTAATGGGGGATATTGCTCGCTTGCATTCTGCAGTTTTATCCTATGCCAGAGACTTTATGATTAACCGTGGCTTCACATATTGCATACCTCCTTTCATGATTCGTAGTAACGTTGTTACAGGGGTTATGAGCTTCGCAGAAATGGATGCTATGATGTATAAAATCGAAGGAGAAGACCTGTATCTCATTGGTACCAGCGAGCACTCCATGATTGGTAAATTTATTGATACAATGAATAAGGAAGAGGACCTGCCTCAAACCTTAACAAGCTATTCTCCTTGCTTCCGTAAGGAAAAAGGCGCTCATGGTATTGAAGAGCGTGGTGTATACCGTATTCATCAGTTTGAGAAACAGGAAATGATTGTTGTATGCAAGCCAGAAGACAGCCCAATGTGGTATGATAAATTATGGGAAAACACTGTTGATCTGTTCCGTACGATGGATATTCCCGTACGTACCTTGGAATGCTGCTCGGGCGACTTGGCTGATTTAAAGGTAAAATCTGTAGACGTTGAGGCATGGTCCCCAAGACAGAAAAAATATTTTGAAATCGGAAGCTGCTCCAACTTAGGAGATGCTCAGGCAAGAAGATTAGGAATTCGTGTAACTTCTGCGGATGGAAAAAAATATTTTGCTCATACTTTAAATAATACCGTTGCCGCACCTCCCAGAATGCTGATTGCTTTCTTGGAAAATAATTTACAGGCAGATGGCTCTGTACGCATTCCTGAAGTTTTGCGTCCTTATATGGGTGGATTAGAGAAATTGGAAAAGAAGAAATAATTTTTGGGTTAAAATGGGGAGCTGTGTTTGTCATAGCTCCCGTTTATAAAAAATGATTGTAACCTTTCTGAGTATTTAACTGATTCTGGTCACAATGTTTCAGGTTGTATACAAGGTGAAATTGCATGTCTGTTATAGGAAAAAAATAAAATAATTTGCAGATACTTTTCCTTGACAAAGCTCATGAAAAATGATATGATATTTTGGCAGTAGGTTTTTTGGAGAAGTACTCAAGAGGCTGAAGAGGTGCCCCTGCTAAGGGTATAGGTCGTTAACGCGGCGCGAGGGTTCAAATCCCTCCTTCTCCGTCTAAAACAGACAAATTTCGTAAAGAAGTTTGTCTGTTTTATTATTATAGCAATTAAATAGAAAGTTTTATAGGGTTCCGCAGTTTCAAATTGACAACTGGTCAGGACCGAGATAAAACGCACAGTTTGCTGTGTACACGGAAGGATAAAAGCCTGGGAGATATGAAAATATCTTTCAGGCTTTATTTTATTTTAAAGGAGTGAAAATTATGAAATGGATTTATTTATTCATTGCAGGAATTTGTGAGGTAGGGTGGGCTTTGGGTCTAAAGTATACACAAGGATTTACAAAAACTATGCCAAGTATACTTACTGTAATAGGAATGATAGCCAGCTTTTATTTTTTATCATTGGCATTAAAAGAACTTCCTTTAGGAACTGCCTACGCAATTTGGACTGGAATTGGTACTGTTGGAACAGTTTTTTTAGGAATATTATTTTTTAAAGAACCTTTTGACATTGTTCGACTGATTTGCATTGGTTTTATTGTAGTAGGAATTATAGGTTTGAAGATTGTCTCTTCTCATTAAGGTGGCAATAAAAGTCACATAGGAGGTTTTAGTAAAAATTTGTGATATATCAAAAGCCCAATTGCAATGCAATTGGGCTCATAAGGTATAAACTTTTCTACTTTAACTTTAGAGGATCATTATGATAGATGAGATGCTCTTTTAAAGACCATAGGTAGCAGTAATGGTAGCGGTAACTTGTACTTTATCATACTTAATCACTGTTTGATTGGTACTGCCATAGCCGGAATCTGACATTGCTCTTTCCTTGTAAATCGCAGGTTCCTCAAAAGATGCATAAGATTCATGCTCCACAACATTTAAAATTTCTCCTAAAGGCTTACCATATGCCGTTGCAATGGCAGTGGCGGAGTTGGAAGCATTTTTAACAGCCTGCTGTAAAGCTTGTGTGTAATAACGGTTTGTGTCCTCCAAAGAGAAAACTACATTATTAAAGCCTGTAGCACCTGCTTTCAAAGCACCATCAATATAGGTTCCCACATTATCAATGTCTTTTACGGTTGCATCTAAGTTTATGTTTGCTTGGTATCCGGTAATGCTGCTTTTGCCTGTATCAGCGTCATATTGATAGGTTGGATATACTGCGGAATAGCTTGTAATAATTTTATCCTTGGCAATTCCCATTTCTTCTAATTTACTAATAACTTTTGCTGAGATCATGTTGTTGTCTTTTTGTGCCGATTCAGCGGTTTTTCCTGTGCTTTGAATGGTAAATGACATGGTAGCAACATCAGGTTGAACTTTTACTATCCCTGTTCCTGTGGTGGTGATGGAGTTTCTTTCTGCAGCGAAAACTGCTGAGGCGGAACCAAGGGCAAGTGCAGCTGCTAAAGATGCGGTAATTAACAAACGTTTCATATTTTTCATTTATATTTCCCCTTTCCTTTTGAAGGCTTTATTATTTTTTCACTTTATATGACGCAGCTTTTTTTCCATAGTTCCCATAAACAGAAAAAAATTCGAAAAATATATTTTTTATGCTATACTAGGAACAGTGAATAAAGTTAGGAGAGAACATGCATGAAACAAACGTTGGTAATTGGTTCCGCAGTGGTAGATGTCATTGTTAATATTCCTCATCTGCCTGTAACCGGAGAGGATATCCATATTTCAAAGCAAAGCCGCTCTTTGGGAGGCTGTGCATTTTTAACCTCAGATATTTTGCGCCATTTTTCTGCACCCTATAGCCTTTGTACAGCAGTAGGGGGTGGTATTTATGGTAATTTCGTATTGGACAGGCTGACGGAGCGAGGAATTTCAATCTATGTAAGACGTCCTGAGGAGGAAAACGGTTGCTGTTATTGCATGGTAGAAGTAGGGGGAGAAAGAACCTTTATTGTTGACCATGGCATTGAATATACCTTTGAGGAATCTTACTTGGAAAACATTCATCAAGAGTCCATAGACAGCGTATATATCTGTGGTTTGGAAATTGAAGAGCATACAGGTATGAATATTATAGAATATTTGAAAAAACATCCTGAATATCAGATATATTTTTCACCAAGCCCCCGCATTTTGAAAATTGATGAGAAAAGAATGGATGCTGTTTTAAAACTTCACCCTATTATGCACCTCAATGAAAAAGAGATTATGGATTTCACTGCTGAAACAACCATTGAAGGTGGAGCAAGAAAGCTGTTTGAAAAAACACAGCGTCCAGTGATTGTAACATTAGGGGAAAAAGGCTCTTATTGCTATGATGGAGAACAGGATTCCTATGCCTCCCCCGTAAAGACAACAGTAGTGGATACCATAGGCGCCGGAGATTCCCATATGGGTGCAATCATCGCCGCAAGACGCTTTGGTCTCGGTTTCAAGGAAGCCATAGAAGCGGCAAATTATATTTCAGCCGCTGTGGTAGCCAAAGAGGGCGGGCTTTTAGAGGTGGAGGACTTTAAACAGGCTTTTTCCAATATGCCTATGCAATTGCAAGATAAATTTTCTGTTGGTGAAAGAAAATAGCAGTTAAAAAAACCGCAAATTTGGAAGATATTTTTTTAGGGATTTTTCTATCTTATAAATACTTTAATCATAAAAAAGGGTGTCGTTGAATCGACACCCTTAATATTATAAATTCAATTTTAAATCATTTTCACGAATCCAACCAATTTTTCTTAATATATATGCAAAAATTAAAGTAAGTATTGCGGGAAGAATGAAGCAAATCATGCCCATGCCCAACCAGTCGAAAGCAGTGATTGCATCCTTTGTGCCTGCGGCAATGTCATTTAGCCAGCCTGTATAAAGCCCAATTTGTCCAACAAGTCCACAAGTACCCATACCTGAAGCAACGGCTTCGCCATTCATTTTCATTTGAAAGAAACCGGTAGCTATTGGCCCGGTGATAGCAGATGCTAGTGTGGGAGGAATCCAAATTTTTGGATTTTTCACAATATTGCCCATCTGCAGCATAGAGGTTCCGATTCCTTGGGCAAATAATCCCCCCCATCTGTTCTCAGGAAAGCTCATTACCGCAAATCCAATCATTTGGGCACAACACCCAGCCACTGCAGCACCACCGGCAAGGCCTGTCAGCCCTAAGGTGGCACAAATTGCTGCACTGCTGATTGGCAGTGTAAGGGCAATGCCTACAATAACAGCAACCAGTATGCCCATAAGAAACGGTCTAAGCTCCGTAGCCCACATAATTGTGCTTCCTACGCCATTTGCAAGTGCCCCTAAAGTAGGACCCCACCACATAGACAATAATACGCCTATGATAATTGTTACAGAGGGTGTTACTAAAATATCAATTTTTGTTTCCTTTGATACTGCTTTACCAAATTCCGCTGCAAAAATTGTAACAACAAGTACAGCCAAAGGCCCACCTGGACCCCCTAGGCTATTGGCAGCCCCGCCCACTGCAATTAATGAGAAAAGAACCAGTGGTGGACATTTCAGTGCATAGCCAATGGCGATGGCCATAGCGGACCCAGTGACACTTTTGGCATAGCCTCCGATTTCCACTAAAATCTCAATACCAAACTGCTGACCTATTGTGGTAAGAATGGTGCCAATCAGCAAAGAAGCGAATAAACCCTGTGCCATTGCCCCTAAGGCTTCAATTCCGTAACGTTTTGCAGAAAATTCAATATCCTTACGTTTTAGGAACGAACGAAAACCTTGGGCAGAACCATTTTTTTCCATAATGACCCCCCATAGAATTTAATTTTTTTAAGAATTATTATACTGGTTGTTCTATAAAATTGAAAGAAAAATTGATAAAAAATTATTAAAGTTCCTATTTTTTTACATTGTCTTTACTTGTTGTCTGTGAAGGGCTAAACATTTTTTCATCATCTTGCCCAACAATTCCTCTAAAATTTAAAAAATAATAAAATTCAAGCAATACTTCTTTAAGAAATCCCCGAAAAGGTTCATATATGACGTTAGTGTTCGCATATAAATAATCCAAGATGATCTTTAGGGGAGTGCTACGGTTTGAAAACATATATCGAAGAGAGGGCGGTAGAGGTGGCAAAGTTTATGATCCATACTAACGCCACTGTCAGAGAAACGGCGAAAAAATTTGGGATCAGTAAATCAACGGTACATAAAGATATCACTGACCGTGTAGAGCGTATTGATCCGGAATTGGCAAGATCTGTTCGTCGTGTGCTTGAGGTCAATAAAGCAGAACGCCACATTCGGGGCGGTATGGCCACCAAAGAAAAGTATCTTCATAGGTTAAAAGGTTAATTTTTATATTAGGGAAACGCTGGTTTATACCGTGGGCACATATAAAAGGGTGAATTTTTCGTTGCAAAGCAAAAAATTTCCCAGAGCATCTGTACACCCTTTGTTAAATCAGCGCTTCCTAGAAAAAACTTATGTGATTTCAAAAAATTGAATCGAAACATATTTATCTAGGAAAGAAAAACCCCAATTGCAGAATTTATTTTATGCAAAAGGGGCTTTTTATTTTGTAAAAAAATTAATATTTTTTTTGGTTAGTATTTTGGAGCATTTAGAAAAATATTTTTATCAATAACTTTTACAGTGTTATCTTCCTTCATTCTTTTCAGCTCTCGCATCATGGCACTGCGATCAATGCAAAGATAATTTGCCAATGCTAGAAAAGAAAAGGGCAGCTGAAAAAAATTTTTTCCTGTCTTTGCCGTCTGCAACCGAAAATAGCATAAAAGTTTTTCTCGAATGGTGCGATGGCTTAAAATATCTACTTTTTCCGTTAAATTTACAATTTTTCTAGACATAAACGTGAGTAGATTTTCAATGACTATGCTGTGGTGGGCGCAGGCGT
>JAEZPX010000267.1 GCA_023413275.1 Bacillota bacterium
TTATAATATTCATTAAATATCCTCTCTCAGTATTTGTATCTTTCAGTGCTGCAAAATCAGACAAGGATTTTTCTTTGCCAGCTTTTAAATCATAGGTAAAACCTTTTGCGTAGGAATTGCCATGGGCACCGCCTGTATAGGTATATTGATTGCTATAAAAAGAAAAGATATTGTCTTTATAATATGGTGTTTCAAAATCGATAACAAAATCATGGGTTCTAAAATCGCTGCCCAATTCCTCTGCTTCCTTTGTTACCAACTCTTTATTTTCAGTCAAATAGGATTCTAAGTTTCCCTTAGCCCAGGATGCTATTTTATCATTGATTGCTCTCGCCTCTACACCCAAAATATCAGTGTTAAGCTGAGGGTATTTTACGGTACCTGTAATTAGAACTGTGCCATTGGCCGCCTTTAAGTCCTTTTTATATGTAATGGCAGAATATGCATCCTCTTTCTTATCAATGGTAATGGATACAGTTTTGCTCTTTCCATCCCAAGCCACCTGTCCATTAAAAAGTTCAGCAACTGCTCTTAAAGGAATCATTGTTGAACCACCTATCATTTGTGCAGGAGTTTCTAACTGAACCTTGCCGCCTTCAAAAGATTTTTTGCCAATCACAAGTTTTGCTTCCTGTTTGTCCTTCTTCAACAAAACTGATTTTTCTTTTTCATTCCAAACCACCTGAACTCCCATAGCCTCCAAGGCTCCCCGTACCGGAATTAATGTGTAACCGTTAGAAATCACAGGCTGCTGACCTTGAAAAACCACTTCGTAATTATTTACAAAAACCTTTATGCCATCCGCCGCACTTACAGGCACTGAAGATGCCAACATTGTTACTGCACAAGCGATAGCGAAACCTTTTTTCTTCATTTTTAATACCCCCTGCATCTAAATTACTTATACTTTTAAGTATACACGTCTTTTATTTTTATTCTATTAGGAATTTCTGTCAACTTTCTTACACTTTGTTTCAAAAATATTGAATTTTTATTGATTTTTAGCTGTATAAATCATTGAAAAAAAGTACCGATATAAGTTGTCGCCAGCCAACTCTTTGGTCAACTAACTTCAATCAATCGGTACATTTTTATTCCTCAATGCGTAGCATCCTATATCCCACGCCAACATGAGTCTGAATATATTGAGGTTGTGCTGGGTTTCTTTCAATCTTCTTTCGTAAAGTAGCCATAAAGACTCTTAAAGAAGCAATGTCATTGTCCCATGTACTTCCCCAAATCTCCTTAGTGATATAAGTATGCGTCAGGACCTTTCCTACATTTTTACTAAGCAGGCATAATAGTTTATATTCTATGGGTGTCAAATGCAACTCCTCACCAGCAAAAAATCCACAGCCGGAAGCATAATCCACACGTAAATCACCATTTACAAATTCAACCTGTTCTCTGCCTATGTGCTGCGTATAGCTAATTCTTCTTAATGCCACTCTCAAGCGAGCTAATAATTCCTCCACGGAAAAGGGTTTTGTCAAATAATCATCGGCCCCTGCGTCCAACGCTTCAATTTTATCCCGATCCTCAGCCCTTGCACTGATTACAATAATAGGCATATTTGACCATGAGCGAATCTTTTTAATAATTTTTACACCATCCATATCAGGTAGGCCTAAGTCCAATAAAACCACATCCGGATTTTGAGAAACGGCTTCTATTAAGGCTTCGCTCCCTGAAGCCGCAGTATGGTACTTATAATCTTGGGTTTCCATCGTCGTTGAAATCAGGTTTCGTATTGCGCTGTCATCTTCAACGATTAAAATAAATGGTTTATTCATGTATAGGTACCTCCTCTGCCTGTAGTGTGAAGGTGAAAACTGCCCCATGAGGGATATTGTCTGTTATGGTAATCGTGCCCCCATGGGCTAAAATGATACTTTTACAAAGGGGCAGTCCTAGTCCCAATCCCCTACTTCTGTCAGAAATCGTATGCCCTGCGGTGTAAAAGAGTTCGAATAGCTTTTTCTTCAAATGATTGGGAATTCCTTCTCCGTTATCCGCCACTGAAACCTGAATTTGGTCCCCTACTCGTTTCATGCTGATTTTAATTTCTGAACCAGTCTTTGTGTATTTGATAGCATTGTTCACAAGGTTTATCACTACCTGCATAATCAATCGGGCATCCATTTTGGCTAGGAGCATCTCGTCACTTTCTTCAATAGTAATCACATGTTCCGTCTTTTTACGGTCAATATGCCGCATTGCCTCGGTAATCACTTCTTCCATCAGCTCCGCCTGTAAATACAGCTTCATAGTTCCATTTTCAATTCGGGTAACGGAAAGTAGATTTTCCACCAGATTTATCAACCACATTGAATCGTCATAAATATCCAAATATAGATTTTTTCTACGCTTTTCATCAATGGTATCCCCATTTTTTAATAATACTGCCGCATTCCCTGAAATACTGGTCAATGGTGTTCTAAGGTCATGGGAAATCCCTCTTAGAAGATTTGTCCGCAGCTTTTCATTTTTTGCCTGAGCTGCCTCTTCTTCTCTTTGTCGGCTAATTCGTTCCTTCTCTAATGCCAGGGCACACTCCCCTATAATAGACAACATTAAATTTGTTTCAAACGTGTCAAAAGGCTTTCCTTGAATGGCTATTCCATATACCCCAAAAACCGCTCCTTTGCTTCTTATCGCCAGATACCTGCAAAGGGCATCACCAAATTCATCGGTGCCAGTACCTGATTGTTTGTTATGATAAAATGTCCAGCGGGCAGCATCCATTTCCTTCTGGGTGAGATATGTCAAACCATTGGTTTCATGCGTCCCCTGAAATATAATTCCTTCTGACAATTGATTATCACTTTCTTTTTTGTAGCAGATAACCGTACGATCCAGCAATTTTACCAGTTGCTTTGCCGTTTCCTCCAAAATACCATCCATATCCTTGGCCTGCTGTAAAAGCTGATTTGTTTCCAACAGGATTTTCGTTCTATAGGCCATCGCCTCAGATTGTTCTGCCTGCAACTTAATTTTTACAGCCAGACTGCCTGAAAAAATAGCAACAACAAACATTATCAGTATTGTTATGGTATCTCCCGTATCATAGGAAGTAAAGGTAAAAATAGGCTCTGTAAAGAAAAAGTTGAAAGTTAAAACACTAATCATAGCCGAAATCATAGTATATATACGATTTGATGTTAAAACCGCCGTGCACAGTACCCCCAAAATATATACCATTATAATATTTGAGGACTCAAAACCCACCGAATGGAATGCGCCTCCCAACAAAGAGGTTCCTATCAATACTAGTATTGTCCAAACAATATTCAGCCACTTTATTTTGCTGCTTTTTCTCAAGCACGGTTCCCCTTTCCGTTTGAAATGCTGTGGTAGTTAAAAACAAACTATATAGGGAACATTTCTGTTTGACTCTATAATATGTACAGAAAGTTCCCCGAACACCCTTCGCCTAGGCTGCAAAGTTTTTGTTTCTATTTTTTTACAAAATATAATGCTATAAGCCCACCCTACATTCCTTTGGGTCACTTTCTTACTATCAAAACTTAGTACTATATCTGTAAGATTGCAATGCTTTATCTAACAAGCTCACTTTAATAAATCTCGTGCCGCAGTTTTCCCACCAAACACAATCAAGGTTTCATCCGAAGTGAAAACATGCTCTGGTTGAGGAAGGGGAATAATTTCTCCATTCTTCTTTGTTGCTAAAATACTAATATGATATCTGGTGCGCACACACTTTTCTAATATTGTTTTACCATACCAGCTTTCAGGAACACGCATCTCATAGATTGCCGCTTCCGGTGTCAATTCAATATAATCAAATAAGTTTTTTGAACCATATTTTATGGCTAAGCGTTCTGCCATCTCCCGTTCAGCATAAACAACATGATCTGCGCCATTGCGAAGCAGGAGTTTTCGATGTACATCACGACTGGCACGGGCTAAGATAAATTTTGCTCCCAAATCTTTAAATAACACAGTGATCTCTAATGATGTTTGGAAATCGTCGCCAATGGCTATCACACAAAGATCAAAATTGCTAACCCCTAAGGAATGAACAAATACTTCATTCGCGGCATCCCCAATTTGAATATTAGGTACAATATTAATGGCATTATCTGCTCGCTCTTCACTCTTTTCCACAGCTAAAACAGAATTCCCCTGCTCAACCAGCTTATGCGCCATATGTCTCCCAAATCTTCCAAGTCCAACAATTAATATCGATTTCATTTTACAATCTTCCTTTCAAACAATCAACCTATTTGAATTTTTTCCAGCGGAAGTGTAGATACCACTGGGTTTCTTCTCGATGAAAAAGCCAATAGCATCGTCAGAGAACCCGCTCTGCCAATAATCATCAAAACAGTCAATATAATCAAAGATGCATTACCTAAACTGGGTGTAATCCCTGTTGTTAAACCTACAGTGGCAATTGCTGAGACACTCTCAAATAAAGTAGAAAGCAGCGGAAGTCCTTCTATTTGAGAGATCATCATAGCGGAAAAGCAAACCAAAAAAAGATAAATCATAAAAACGCAAGATGCCAAGCGGGTGATACCATCTTCCATTCTCCGCCCAAAAACCTCAATGGATTTCTTATGCCAGAAGGTGGTAAGCACACTTAGAGTTAGCACAGCAAAGGTCGTTGTCTTTATGCCACCTGCTGTTGAGCCCGGCGAACCTCCAATAAACATGAGACATATTATTAAAAACTGCCCTGTTTGTGTCATGGAGCCTATATTAATGGTATTAAATCCCGCAGTTCTTGCACTAACAGATTGAAAAAACGATGCAATTATCCGTTCTGATAGGCTTAGCATTTGAAATTCAGCTCCACCTTTTTCACTGAAATACAGCAATGCGGCGCCACCAAAAACCAATATACTGCTTAGAAAAATAACTAACTTCGTATGCAAATGCATTCTAGCAAAATGTAATTTACTTTCTAATAAATCTTGCCATACGAAAAAACCAAGACCACCCACAATAATTAAAAGCATTAAGATGCCATTTACATATAGATTTCCTACCTGCGCTGTAAAAGAAATAAAGTCGGTTTTTTCACCCATCAAATCAAAACCGGCATTACAAAAGGCAGAAATACTATGAAATATAGAATACCAAATTCCTTTACTGAACCCATAACGAGGAATGTAAAACTTTGAAAGAAACAGAGCTCCACTGCCTTCTACAAAAAGAGTACCATATAAAACAAATTTGGTCATTCGTACAATTCCTCCAAGCTGCGGTGCAGAAATTGAGTTCTGCATTAATGAGCGAGAAATGTAACCGATTTTTTTCTTTGTTAGTGAAATAGCAGCAATGCAGAATGTCATAAACCCAATCCCGCCAATTTGAATTAAGAAAAGAATTATCAGCTGTCCCGAAAAGGACCAATGGGTGTATGTATTTACCACAATCAAGCCTGTTACACATGTTGCAGAAGTCGCTGTAAAAATTGCCGTTAACAAATCCGTGGGTTTCCCATCCTGACTGGCGAATGGCATAATAAGTAATAATGCTCCTAGTAAAATAATAAAACAATATCCAAAAAGAATGACCTTCATTGGTGAGATATCTACAAAATGCTTCATAAGTTTGTCCTTTATTACAAACGCCCCCTAAAATCATGATTTAATACAGTTCTCAGCATACGCCATACTTAGTTAAAACGGAATTAAAATATTCTGCTACGTATTAAGATTGTATAAAGATACCTGTATTCTCCCCTTTTTAATTAAATAATATAAGTGGGGTTAGAAATAATAGAATGTTTTTTAAGTTTAGCCAGTACATATTATACATTTTTTGATTCTTTTTATTAATCAATAGAATTGCCTTAAAAGACATACTAAGTTAAAAAGCATTCACAATTATTGAAAGCATTACTTTTTAGTACCCAGTAAGGCTTTAATATTTTTTGTTTGTATTAGAAGTGCAAATGAATGCAAAGTGTTTTAATTATTACTCAGTAACAAAATAAAAAAAGTGTTGACATTTGGTTTTTCCTGTAGTAATATATAGAAGTCGTCGGCGAGGCGTGGCTCAGCTTGGTAGAGCGCTACATTAGGGATGTAGAGGTCGCAAGTTCAAATCTTGTCGCCTCGATGACTTATAAAAGGTGTTGAAAACGTTGATTTTACAGGGTTTTCAGCGCTTTTTGTTTTTGTTTTGAAGATGTGATTTTACGGTAAATCACGTTAAAAAACACTAAAAAATGTTACCTATGCATGGTTTTATGCATGGCTTTTTTTCATCAAAATGCAGGTACGCTATAAAAAAATCCGACAAAATGTATTTTTGGCGGATTTTTTTATTTACATTATTCGACATTGTTATATTACTCTTTTAGTTCTATGTTATAAACTTAAATGGAAATTAACCGGAAGTTATTTTTCATTCAACTTAAATGCTGCCAACATTGAGGAAAAACCACCGAGTACAGATAAAATTGCTCCGAAAATCTGAAAACCAAGTGTGTTTGATTGCTTAATCCAATAATATTCTTGAGTATCCATACTTCCGCCATTATTATTTATAGCACTTTGTGCCATTGCTGATCCAAAATTAGTTCCGTTGAATAGGACAATAATTCCAATTATTAAAAAGAGCAGTCCTACAACCAAAAAGGTCTCTTTTGATTTTGAATTCATCATTTATCACCTTTCGATTATATAATTTATTAGTATTTGGTATCATCATTATAATTACTATATATAAACATAATGGAAATTACAATCTCTTTCAAATTATAAATCGTTTTTCCATAATGCATCTAAACAAACTTCACCTTAATTTACAATAAATTATAAATGCAACGATAAAAATAAATGTTGCTACACACAATGAAATTACTGCTAATGTTTTATTTTTCTTCCATTGTAATACCCCTTGGGTTACCATAAGAACACCTAGTAATGGCTCAAAAATGCATATTGCTTTATCCCATATATCTAATAATTGCAAAGATGCCAATATAATTATACTTACAGAACAAATGCCCGCCAGAATAGATGCTATCTTCTCATTCATTTGCATTTCACACCAAGCTCTTTTAACCATTCCAATTCACCTCAAATTCTATTGTTCATTCAGACAAATTCCTAAATAGTTTGCAATACAAGTTCCAGAGTGTTTTAACTATTAAACATAAAAGAAATTTTAAATTATTCACTTAATGAGCTACTATGTAAACGTCCGATTATGGTACACCTATGTACCACTCAAGTTGGTTACGCAGTGTAAACATACTGCGAAGTTAATTATTTACCTGTGTTTTTTCAGCTTATCGTTCAAACATATTTACTACCGCTGAATATTCTGATACACCGCTATCACCCCTGTCATCGTCATCATAATTC
>JAEZPX010000276.1 GCA_023413275.1 Bacillota bacterium
GATTTTACCGAAGGAATGGACATTTTAACCCTTCTTACCACAACCGGTGTCGTACCTTCTCGTTCCGAAGGAAGACGTGCCGTACAACAAGGCGGTGTTAAAGTGGCTGATCAAGCAATTACCGATGTGGATTTTAGAGTAACAGAAAGTTTATTTACAAACGGAAAGCTTTTATTGCAAAAAGGAAAGAAAGTTTTCCATAATGTAGTTTTAAAATAATACTTCTCTTACTCATCAACATTCAATAGCAAATTTATCTCTCATGAAAGGAGTTGCCAAAACAGGCAGCTCCTTTCATGTTTAATTATCATTCCTTAACATAATATAATTATCAATGAAAATACAGTTTTCGATTCCCACTCAGTTTTTATATTTGTTTCCATAACAGAAAATGATCAACATTTTCCCCTACAACAACAAAAAAAGATTACCCCCTTGTTGATTTTTCCAAAAAATAGCATTATACTATTCTAAATAACACTAGTCCTTTTAATCGTGATGTGCAGCAATATGCTGTTCCAATAAAACAAAGGAGGAATTTTTTATGGCAAAAAAAGTGTTACTATTAGCAGGCGACTACACTGAGGATTATGAAACAATGGTTCCCTTTCAAGCTTTACAGGTTTTAGGATACCAAGTGGATGCGGTTTGCCCCGAAAAAAAAGCAGGGGATATGATCCGCACAGCAATCCATGATTTTGAAGGCGATCAAACTTATTCTGAAAAAAGAGGCCATAATTTTGCTTTAACCGCCGATTTTGATGCAGTAAACACATCTAATTACGAAGGTTTATTTATCACTGGAGGCCGTTCTCCTGAATACTTAAGGTTAAATGCTCGTGTTATTGAAATAGTACAAGAGTTTTTTGCAGCTAATAAGCCAGTAGCAGCAATCTGCCATGGTCCTCAATTATTGGCGGCTGCAAATGTTTTAAAAGGGAAAAAAGCTACGGCATATCCAGCTGTTGGCCCTGATATTACTTTGGCAGGTGGCGAATATGTCGCAGTCGATGCAGATAAAGCAGTAGTTGATGGTAATTTGGTTACTTCACCCGCTTGGCCTGGAGATTCTGCAATTCTAATTGAATTTGCAAAACTCATGGGTGCAAAAATTGAAATCTGATTAGCATAAAAATAAATGAAACCTCCATAGTTTTAGACCATGGAGGTTTTTTCTATCCTATGACACAGCATTGCGTGGAACTTAAAAAGAGTGCCGTTTATGCGACACCCCTTTAATATCTTATTTGCCTAAGCCCTAGGGTGAGCCTTGGCGTAAACACTCTTCAATTTTTGGTTTGTTAGCTTTACATATATTTGAGTGGAAGAAATATCTGAATGCCCCAACATCTCCTGTACAGATTTTAGATCTGCACCATTTTCAATCAAATGTGCTGCAAAGGAATGCCTTAGCATATGAGGTGTAATTTCTTCATCAATGCCTGCTTTTTTGGCATAGCATTTTATAATTTTCCAGAATCCTTGTCTTGTCATAGGTTTTCCGTTGCAATTAACAAAAAGCATATCCTCGTTATCCGCCAAAATCATTCTGCTACGACCTTTTTCAATATACTTTTTCAGTGCCGCTTTTGCCTGACTGCCAATGGGAATAATGCGACTCTTTCTTTCAGCTCCACATCGTATATATTCCAAAGGCAAATTTACATCGGAAACTTTCAAAGATATCAACTCAGAAACTCGAATTCCCGTGGCATAAAGCAACTCTAGCATGGCTTTATCACGAATTCCTTTTGGGTCAACACCCTGTGGTTGCTCCAATAATTGCTCTACCTTGTCCAAAGTAAGAATACCCGGCATCTTCTTTTCGATTTTAGGCAGCTCCAAATTCGCCGCCGGATTATCTGTTATTGCCCCCTGCCTAATCAGATAATTATAGAAAGCACGAATTGAAGCAATATTTCTGGATACAGTTGCCCCCGCCTTTTTCTTGCTTTGCAGCTCATAAATGTATGACATGACGTTGGTATAATTCACCATCAACGCATCACTCACACCACATACCCGCATAAATTCGGTAAAGCCTCTCAAATCTCTTATGTAAGAAAGCACCGTATTCTCAGATGAGTGCTTATCCTCTCTGAGGTAGCTCGCAAATTCATTTACTGCTCGTTCCATGCCCAAGACCCCTTTTTATCATGTATGTCTAATTATACTTAGTTTTCACAGGGTTGTCACTATTTTTTGTAAAAAAAACCAATTATCGTTATTTTTTACCCTTAACTTATTTCTTTCTGCTGAAAAACTCCACAAATATCCTTCTCTTCTTTGTCTATAACGGGTATAAAACCACTTCAATCCCAGCTCCAATGGCAATTAAAATAACAGAGGCAGCGAATAGTAAGCAATACTCTGTTTGCTTTCTTCTGCGTTCCCGCTTCAAACTTCTTTTGCCCTTCCCCTCATTCCAAGTCAAAAGGTAATAAATTGCCGTACACATAATAAAAATATAAGCCGGAATTAAAACGATATTTTGGGGTAACAGTGTAAGCATCGCACTCCATACTCCCTTAAAGCCATAAGTGACCATCATCATGGCTGAGGCAAAACCAAGTGAAATGCTGCGAAGCAAAAAAGCCATACCCGAAAGAAATAGACCCAATTGCAGCCATCCGCCAAGCCAAATAATAATATCATACTTTAAGTATTTCCAAAAAGTTGCGGTAAAGCTGCCTGTCTGCTGTATTTCAATGGCATTACGAACCACCCCCGATAGTTCCGATTTCGCATCGGCCCCCATCAAATTCGCCGCGATTGCGCCACCCATTACACCAAACAAAAAAGAAAGACAAACGATAAAAATTATCTTTTGTCCTCTTTTATCTAACCAAGTTTTTCGTTTTACCATAAATGCCATCCTCCTCTCGCAATCCTCTGCTATCAGGATATGGCTCGTCTGCGTTAAATATGCTTGCTTTTATATGCAAACAACGCAGCAATTGTTTTTCCGTCTTTTATCTTCCCTGAATAAATCATCTCCATGGCCTCATCCAGGGTATAGCTCTCCAACTCAATAAATTCATCAGGATCAAGCTTTTGCTGGCCTTGGGTTAAATCATATGCAAAATAGAGAGAGATTGTCTCTGAACAAAAACCAACAGAAGGATAAAACTCGCAAATAAACTCCAGCTTGCCGGCTTTTTGACCAGTTTCCTCTTCCAACTCTCTGCGAACACATAGTTCACATACCTCGCAGTCATTCAAAACCCCCGCAGGAATTTCCAAAAGTGTTTCACCAAAAGCATGGCGATATTGTCGCACGAAAAGTAATTTTCCATCATTCATAATCGGCAATACCGCCGCTGCATTTTTATCTCTAAGTACAGTTTCTCGATAAGCCGCATTTCCATCCGGCATCTCAATTTTATCAATGGTTACTCTAAGAATTTTTCCTCTGTAAGTTTCGTTACTTTCCAATACCTCATAGCTCATGAAAATAACCCCTTTCTATGGGAAAAGCTGCAAAACACTTTTTTCAACTCACACCAATTCTTCTATCATTTCTGCAATGCGATCCATGCCCTTTTCAATCAATTCCATGCTGGTTGCATAGGAAAGTCTGATATAGTCAGGCATACCAAAATCAGCACAAGGGATAACTGCTACGAATTTTTTGTCTAGCAAAACCGTAGCGAAGTCAGCCGCAGAGTTTATCTCCACACCATCATGCTTTTTGCCGTATGTCTTAGATACATCAACAAATAAGTAAAAAGCACCTTCTGGTTTTAATGCCTGAATCAACGGGATTGCTTCTTCTCTTTCAAAAATATAATCCCTTCTCTTTTTAAATTCAACGCGCATTTCCTCAACACAATCCTGAGGACTATTCAAAGCTGTCAAGGTTGCCATTTGAGCAATGGTATTGGGATTGGATGCCATATGTGACTGCAAGGAACCTATGAGCTTCGCAACCTCCAACGGAGCCGCCGCATAACCAATTCTCCAGCCTGTCATGGCATAGCTTTTGGAAACACCATTAATCACAATGGTTCTATCATAGATTTCCTTACCTAAGGATGCAATACTAATATGCTTTTTACTTTCATCATAAATCAATTTCTCATAGATTTCATCAGAAATCACAAAAATATCTTTTTCCACTGCAAATTCGGCTACCATTTTCAAGTCTTCATAAGAAGTTACCATGCCTGTTGGGTTAGATGGGCTGGTCAAAACCACAGCCTTAGTCTTCTTAGTATATGCTTGCTCCAGTTCTTCTTTGGTCATCATAAACTGATTCTCTTTTTTTGTATGTATTATAACAGGTTCGCCACCGGCAATTCTCACCATCTCCGAATAGCTCAACCAATATGGTGCAGGAATAATCACTTCATCTCCATCATTTAAGATGGCCATAAAAACATTCATCAACGAGTGCTTGGCACCATTGCTAATGATAATCTGGGACTGTTCGTATTCCAGTCCGTTATCATTCTTCAGCTTGTCACATACCGCTTGGCGCAATGCAGGTATACCTGCTGCTGCGGTGTATCTTGTTTGACCGCTTTCAATGGCAGCAATACCCGCCTTACGTATATGTTCAGGTGTATCAAAATCAGGTTCGCCCACACCAAAAGTAACAATATCCTTCCCTTCCGCTTTTAATTGAGCGGCCTTGGAAGAAATAGCCATAGTACTTGAGGGTTTGATACACAATGCTTTTTTTGATAATTCCATAAATTCTACACCTCATAATTGTAATTTATATAATAGCATATCTTAATTTCATCAAGGATTTTAGCAATTCTTTTGTATAGCTTCTTAAACATATTATCAAAAAGCATTAATAAAGGCAAGATATTTAATGATTTTACCCCTGCAATATATCCATAAATTTTTTCCCCTTATAAATCACTTTTTAGGTATTTTTACTCCTTTTGAATTTGTGCCTGCTTTACCAAAAGAGTTCGTCTTTCTATTTTTAAGCCTTCTTCGTTCCTACAATACTTCCTTTAAAACCCGCAATAAATTTTCCGAAAAAATTTTATCTGCTACTACTTTTCCAAATTCCTTTTCAATACTAATGTATAACGCTTCCATATCAGCTACATCATTTATTTCTTTTGGCGTATTTTCAATCCCATCAAAATCAGTACCCAGCGAGATAAAATCCTCTCCCATAACAGAAAGCATATGTTGGATATGGTTTAAAATATCATCAATCCTGCCCTGTCCATATTTTACAAGAAAAGGTGAATACAAGTTAAGTCCAACCGCTCCGCCCTTTTCAGCAATTTTAAGTAATTGATTATCTTTCAGATTTCGTGGTACATCGCAAATCGCCCGTGCATTAGAGTGACTGGCAATAAAAGGTTTTTTAGCAAATTTTACAACATCAGCAAATCCTGCTTCTGAAAGATGGGAAACATCAACAAGCATACCTAATTCTTCCATTTCTTCAATTACCTGTCGACCAAACCTCGTTAAACCACCACGACTTTCCTCTTCTGCCACACCATCTGCCAGTCGATTTCTGTGGTTCCATGTTAGTGTTATGGATCTAACACCTAAACGATAATAAGTATGAATGGCAGAAATTTCTCCCTCAAGGGCTTCCCCACCCTCTAAAGCAAGCAATGCACTAATTTTATTTTCCAGACCGTTCTTTATCACATCTGAAAAGCTGTTGATATGACCAATTACTTTTTCGTTTTTCTGCAACTGACTATAATAAAATTCAATATACTTCATAGCCTGACGCATGGAAATCGGATGATATTTAGAATCAAGCCAAATCGCAAAAAACTGTAGTGGCGCACTAAACTTATTTAAACGAACAATGTCTATATGCCCGTCATTGGAAAACAACTCCTGCTTCTTCTCATAAAGCCTCACAATGGTATCACAATGTCCATCTGCATATCCTACCACATTCCCATCTCCATTCTTTTTATTTTATATAGTTATAGTAGGACTTGGTAAGAAAAGAACCAAACTGTAATATTTTTCCACTATAAATTCATTTTTTAACAATACATTTACTTTTTTCTCCATTCTAAATATGAATTTCTTCTTCATCAAACCTTATTTAAGGATTTCACCATTTAAAACTTTTTTATTAAAATAACAAAAAACCCTCTTTGCGAATTGCAAAGAGGGAAAATTTTAAATGTTTTTGAGTACTTCTACAAAAAATTTTGATGCCAATTGATCAACTGATTTTTTTAGAAACCTCATTCTGACGAATACGGAAATATTCTGTTAAAGCCGCAATAAACTGGCCATTTGTAGGCTTGTCCGGTGTCAAATATCCAACTACTTCAAAATAAACCTGTTGTCCATTTTTCTTCCAAGCACTTTCAATGGCATGACGAATTGCTCTTTCAACTTTGCTTGCAGAGGTTTTAAATAATTTACCAATATCAGGATACAATCCTTTTGTAATACCAATTAAAACTTCCTCATTGTCAACTGCCATCATGATTGCTCTTCTGATAAAATGATACCCCTTAATACTTGCAGAAATTCCCATTCGACTTAGCGTAGCAGATATATCTGCTTCTAAATTATGATAACTGCCTTCCATCACGTATATTGCTGCTTCTTCCTTTGTACTACTACCAATTGATTCTTGCATTTCTCTGTTGTCGCCTTCTACTAACTGGTGGATACGCTCCAGCAACAGTTCGCCTTGAATGGGTTTTGCCATATAATAATCAGCACCCAGTCCAATTGCTCTTCTTACCAGTTTGTCGCTGTCCATTGCCGAAATCAAAATACAAATACAATCGCTACCTAGCTTCTTGAGACTCTCTAAAACCCAAAAGCCATCACGATCTCCTAAAAGAATATCCAGGAGTACAACATCTGCGTTTAGCTTTCTAACCATCTCCAGAACCGCTGGGCCACTGTCCGTCATGCCGACAACAGTCATATCACCCTTGCGTTCCAAGCAACGCTTTAGCTTTTGCAAATAGAAACCATCCCTATCTGCAAGAACTACCTTTAACTTTTCTGATTCGTTCATTTTGACTCCCCCATTCTTAAATTTAGTTTCGGTTGAAAAGGCTTCCCTTCCTTTCTCCCGCAAGCACTATTATAACATGGAAATAATTTTCCGTCAGTATTCGAGAACATTTCGTAAGATTTTTACCTTTCAAAGTTTTTTGTCAAACTTTACTCACCAAACATTCCTATAAAATTACAATTGAGTATTAATTAATAAAAAATAAAATGAAAAATAGTATGAAATATTTTTTTAGTATAAAATTTGACAATTATTATTCATAGTCATCTACAAATGTTGTAGGATATAGATGTCTACATAATAAATACTGTAGTATTTATGGTATACTAATTGAAAAATTAATTTAAAATTCTTCAAAACTATACAATAGAACTAGTTACCTTAAAAAAAGGAGATATTCCTCATTTAGAAATACCTCCTCTCTCAAAACTTAGAGATTTACTGTTTATTCATTTCCTCCAACATGGATTCAATAAAGGTTCCATAACCTTGCTCCGGATTATTTACCAACACATGGGTTACTGCACCAATCAATTGACCATTTTGTATGATCGGGCTCCCACTCATACCCTGCACAATACCACCTGTCTTATCTAGCAGCCTTTTATCTGTAATACGAATCATCATGTCCTTGCCGCTTCCCTTGCCAATACTTTCAATCTCAATCTCATATTTTATTACATTTTCGCCCTCAATATTTGATAAAATTTCAGCTTTTCCTAATTTTATTTCTTGTTTCAGCCCAATGGGCAGAGCAGTGCCATTATACTCATCTGGTTGATTTAAAGTTCCATAGATCCCTACTTCTGTGTTCTTTTTTACCGTTCCTAATTCTTTATCCCGTTCAATAGTCCCAGTCAATTCTCCCGGCTCGCCTTTTTTGCCTTTTACAATATCCGTCAATTCCGACGAAATAATTGACCCTTTTTTAATAACCATCAATCCACCGGTGTCGACGTCAAAAACGCCATGACCTAATGCACCAAATTGATTGGTTTTAGGGTCGTAAAAAGTGATTGTGCCTATGCCTTGGATACTGTCTCTGACCCAAACGCCCAATTTAAACGCCTGTTCAGTCTCGCTATATACCGGAGATAAAGAGATCTTCTTCTGTTCGCCCTTTCTTTCCAGCAATACGTCAATTTTTGCTCCATTGCTTTTAGAAACCACATCAATAAATGTTTCTTTGTTGATTAGCTCTTTTCCATTGGCTTTTAGCAAAAGATCTCCAGATTTTAAAAGACCTCTGCACGGCTCCTCTGTATCATTTCCCTTCACATTTACTTCTCCTGTTCCAAGAACCAAAAGACCTTTTGTATCTAGGCTTACACCAACAGTTCTGCCAACAGGAACTAACATAGCTTTTGGAATTACTGTTGCATCTATGGTTTTTATGGGCACCGCATTACATAAATAAAAAGTTACTTTTGTTGTTCCTGCCTGAATAGGATTTGCCAAAATGGAGGAACCTAAAGACAAATGAAAAGCGTCTGCCAATGGTTTTGTGGTGACACCCAATACACCAACGCTTTCCTCTGTTTTGGCTGAAATAGGAAGCTGCGTAGCAATTTCCGTTCTCTCACCCTCCAGTAGTGTCAAATTATTTGGCAGGAGCCAGCTTACACTGCACCAGAGCAGTGTTGGGATCAGAACCGCCGCAACTGGTATCAATAAACGGCGCTTACTTTCCTTTTTTAACCACATAAGTCCCACTCCCGACTGCCGCTGATTTTGAAACAAAAATTTTTTTTGCTTCACAATTAATTTGACCAAACAGAAACCTTGCTATGCAACCTATAAAATACAAAAAAACCAAAAGCCCAAAATTAGCGTGTTGAAGCTTTCTGGCACATTTTTCGTCAAGATAAATGATAGGGTTTACAATGTGAATTTCAAGCATTATAATAAAAAAGAATTGTTTTGAATTTTATTTAATGTTTTTTAAATTGAATTTGTTAATCAAGTAGAAAGAGGTAAAATATATGGAGCATGCGGAATCTCTGTTGGACTACGCTTTTCGCGAAATTCGGGCACGCATACAAAACGGCACATATCCACCAGGATCAAAATTATCCACACAGGAAATTTCTGATTCTTTGGGAATCAGCAGAACCCCTGTTGTTTCTGCAATTAACCGTCTTGTTGCCCAAGGGTTGGCGATAGCTTTGCCCAGACGAGGTGTTATCGTTGCAGATTTTTCACCACAGCAGCTAAAAGAAATTATCGAAGTACGCGAAATGTTTGAACTTTACGCCGTAAAGGGTGCAATTCAAAATATAGATTATTCCGGAGAAATTTTCGATGAAATGGAGCAGGTGGCGAAGGAACTTGCAGGCATTGACAGTCAAAATTTTAATCGGGCAACAGAGCTTGAAATTCGTTTTCACACACTATTTGTTACCCTTGCCGGAAACTCTCAATTAACAAAGCTGTACATCAATAACTGGAATATTGGGGCAATGTTTCAAATCTTTATGCTGTCGAAAATGCCTTTATCTAAGCATCAGCCATCCTTTGATCAGCATTTGGAAATTATTCAGCTATTAAAAGATAAAAATGAAACTGCATTGTTAGAGTTCATCCCCTACCATCTAACGCCCGTTTATGGTGCCATTGAATGGATTATGCGAAATGGTAATATGGACATGCAGGACTTGTTTAAAATTATGTTGGCGAAGGCAGAGGAAAATAAAAATATTTAAGTATTTATACATTCAAAGATTTATAAATTCAAAGAAATCAAAAAGGCATCCCTCATAGTATAAGCGAGGATGCCTCTTTCTTTTTTAATCAAACCAATATATCTCGTAAATTCTCCATTGATCCTTTTCTGATTGTTTCCCACAAAGAAAAAGTCTACAATATTCTCCATTACCCAACTGTGATCCCCTTTTCAACGCCTCTTTTGACCATTTCATAGAAATATCTGTTTGAACTATTGCAAATGTAAAAAATTCATATTTTAAGATATCTCTTATGCCATATGCTTTTCAATATATTCTGAGCTATTAAAAAATAAGGCTTTCTATGATTCATACACCATAAAAAGCCTAATTATTCTTGTTAAATTACATTATATTAAAGAATGCATCCATACCAGCAAATTCTGCTGCATCGTCCAATTCTTCTTCAATTCTAAGAAGCTGATTGTATTTTGCAACACGGTCTGTTCTTGCAGGCGCACCTGTCTTAATCTGACCTGCATTTACAGCCACAACGATATCCGCAATGGTTGTATCCTCTGTTTCACCACTTCTGTGGGAAACAATGGCTGTCATTTTATTTCTGTTTGCTAACTGAATTGCGTTGAAAGTTTCTGTCAAAGTACCAATCTGATTTACTTTAATCAAAATAGCATTCCCCGCCTTTAGTTCGATACCTTTTTGTAAACGTTCTGTGTTTGTAACAAAAAGGTCGTCACCAACCAACTGAACCCTGTCGCCCAATTCCTTGGTCAATAACTGCCAGCCTGCCCAATCTTCCTCGGCCAGACCATCTTCAATGGAAACGATGGGGTATTTGTCAGCCAATGTCTTCCAGAATACAACCATTTCTTCGGATGTTCTAACAATCTCTTTGCCCGCCATTTTGCTTTCACCAGGGAAATGATACTTGCCATCTTTTTCGTCGTACAATTCTGTCATAGCAGGGTCTAAAGCGATTTTGATTTCTTCTCCCCATTTGTATCCTGTCGCATCAACAGCCTCTTTAATCAAGTCAATTACAGCATCTGCTGTGGGAAGGTCAGGTGCAAAACCACCTTCATCACCTACTGCTGTAGAAAGACCTTTGTTTTTCAACACTTTCTTCAACATATGGTATATTTCAGCACACATACGAAGAGCTTCCTTGAAGGAAGGAGCACCAACTGGCATAATCATAAATTCTTGAATATCTACTGTGTTGTCCGCATGCTTGCCACCATTCATAATGTTCATCATAGGAACAGGCATAGTTTTTGCGTTAAAACCGCCCAAATATTGATATAAAGGCATATCCAAAGCCTCTGCCGCAGCCTTTGCCACCGCCATAGAAACACCAAGAATAGCGTTAGCACCTAATTTTGCTTTGTTGGGTGTGCCATCCAATGCAATCATAGCTTTGTCAACAGAAACTTGATCCAAAGCATTCATACCAATAATTTCTTCTGCAATAATGTCGTTTACATTATCCACTGCCTTCTGCACGCCGGTACCATTGAATCTCTCTCCACCATCACGCATTTCCACCGCTTCAAAAGCGCCTGTGGAAGCACCACTGGGAACAGCAGCACGGCCCATAATGCTGTCATCAACAATGACCTCAACTTCAACCGTAGGGTTGCCTCTGGAGTCCATAACCTCTCTTGCATAAACATCTGTAATTTCAAAAAAACCTTTCATTCGTAACTTCCTCCTTGTATTTTCTGATTCCTCTTAAAAATAAGTTCTCAAAATTATTAAAAAACTTGCTTGCCCTTTTAAAAGGGCTTAAGAGAAATCTTAATATTAAAGCGACAACATCTTTACTTAGTAACTTTTTTACATAATCTTTATAATTTAAACACTCACTTACTAATCAGCAAGCTTTTTCCTGTCATTTCCTCGGGAATAGTCAAGCCCATCATTTCTAATAGGGTCGGTGCAATGTCTGCTAATCTGCCACCTTCTCTTAACCCTACACCATCCGTAAAATTAATTAATACAAAAGGTACGGGATTTGTAGTATGGGCTGTAAATGGCTCGTGGGTCACGTAATCAATCATTTGATCACTGTTCCCATGGTCTGCACATAAAAACATGTTGGAACCGGTTTCCAATAATGCCTCCATTACCCTACCCACACAGGTATCTACCGCTTCCACTGCTTTGATTGCAGCTTCTATAATACCTGTATGTCCGACCATGTCAGAGTTAGCATAATTTACAATAATTAAGTCATATTCCTTGGAACGAATTGCCTTAACTAAGCCATCCGTTACCTCATATGCGCTCATCTCCGGTTGTAAATCATAGGTGGCGACCTTTGGAGAAGGCACAAGCCAGCGATCCTCGTTGGGATTTGGCTCCTCTACACCACCGTTAAAAAAGAAAGTAACGTGGGCATACTTTTCTGTCTCTGCGGTTCTTAATTGTTTTAAACCCAAAGAGGAGATATAAGTCCCCAATGTATTCGTCAATTTCTGAGGTTTAAATGCTACCTCCTTATTGGGTATGGTAATATCATATTCTGTAAAACAAACGAATTTCAAGTCCTGCAATACCTTTTCTCTTTTAAAACCATCAAAATCAGGGTCACAGATTGCTCTGGTAATCTCCCTTGCCCGATCAGGACGGAAATTAAAGAAAATAACTGCATCATGGTCAGCAATTTTCCCTTTTGCCATTCCCTTTTCATCCACAATCACTGTGGGTGGCACAAATTCATCGGTCTTACCTTTTTCATAAGATTGTTTAATTCCGTCAATGGCATCTATTGCAGTTACGCCCTTGCCTAAAACCATGGCATCATAGGCCTCCTGCACTCTTTCCCAGCGTTTATCACGATCCATGGCATAGTAGCGTCCCATGACGGTAGCAAATTCACCAATCTCCATTTCACGCATTTTTTCTGCTAATTCAGCGGCATAAATCGCCCCTGATGAGGGAGGAGTGTCTCTTCCATCTAAAAAAGCATGCACATAAACCTTTTCCAAATCATGCTTTTTTGCCAATCGCAGTAAAGCATATAAGTGGGTGTTATGGCTATGAACACCTCCATCAGAAACCAAACCAAATAAATGTAGAGCTGAAGCATTTTTTTTGCAGTGTTCAATGGCATGAAGCAGCTCGGGATTCTCATAAAAATCTCCATCTTCAATTGCCTTTGTAATACGGGTTAACTCCTGATATACAATGCGGCCAGCACCCATATTCAGGTGACCAACCTCAGAGTTACCCATTTGACCTTCGGGTAAACCAACGTCACGACCGCTGGCATACCCCTTTACAAAAGGATACTTTTTAAAAATACCATCTAAAACAGGTGTATTCGCCTGTTTAATCGCATTCCCTTCGACTTTATCATTCATTCCAAAGCCATCCAGTATCATTAATACTGTTGTTTTCTTTCCCATATTTTCACCTCGCTTTCCTCGCTTGGTTATTTCTGATAGTGTACGATTTGCTGGAACTCTTCTTTTAAGCTGGCACCGCCAACCAATCCACCATCAATATCATCC
>JAEZPX010000028.1 GCA_023413275.1 Bacillota bacterium
CCCTAGCAAAAACCGTACAATGGGCGGCAGCTTTTTCTAATTCCTCATCGGAAAGCTTGCTTAATTCCTGTCCGGTGATACAGGTATCTCCTTTTTCATAAATTCCTAACTGGCTTGCAATGGCTTGGGCCGTTAATGCATGGTCTCCCGTAATCATAACAGGACGGATACCCGCTTTCTTGCAAAGAAGAACCGCTCCTGCTACCTCCGGTCTGGGTGGATCAATCATTCCTGCCATCCCCACAAAAACCATGTCACATTCAATACTTTCCTCTTTTGATAAATCCGGTTTCTTCTTCCATTCACGAAATGCTACAGCTACAACCCTTAAAGCCCCTGCTGCCATCTCTCCATTTTGCATGCGGGCCTTGCTTTTTTTATTGCTGTCAAAATGCACCTGGTTATGCCCATCCAAGCATTTATCACAGCGTTCAAACAAAATATCCGGCGCCCCTTTGGTTACAGTCATCCAAGTTCCATCCCCCATGGCATGGAGTGTGGTCATCATTTTGCGCTCCGAGGAAAAAGGGATTTCCCCTTCTCTTGGCATTTCTTGCTGTACATCCTCAATAGCGATACCGCCTTCTTCTGCCGCCTCGGCCAAAGCACGTTCTGTGGGTTCCCCCACAAGCTTTCCTTTTTCTCTATGGCAGTCGTTGCAAAGTGAGAACAAGGTGAGAATTAATTGCCTTTTCTCATCATCTTTTTTCTTGCCATAGTCGGCAAGCTTCACAACCTTCATTTTATTTTGTGTTAAGGTTCCCGTCTTGTCGGAGCAAATGACTGATGCACTGCCCAAGGTCTCCACTGCCGGTAAACGACGAATGATTGTGTTCTTCTTAGACATCCGTTGCATTCCAATGGCCAATACAATGGTTACGATTGCTGGCAAGCCCTCAGGAATTGCAGCAACTGCCAAACTGACAGAGGTCATAAACATACTAAATGCAGGTTCTTGACGCAATAAACCCATGGCAAAAATAACCGCACAAATAGCCAATGCCCCCATGCCTAAGGTTTTTCCCGTCTCCCCCAGTTTTTTCTGTAACGGTGTTTCCTGGTCCTCTTGTTCTGCCAAAAGGTTTGCGATTCTACCGATTTCTGTACCCATACCTGTTGCAACGGCAACGGCTCGTCCGCTCCCCCCTAAAACATAGCTTCCTGAAAGCACCATATTTTTACGGTCACCCAATGCAGTTTCCTTGGGAAAAATGCATGTCTCCTTTTCCACCGCTAAGGATTCCCCTGTAATGGCACTTTCCTCTGTTTTTAGACCACGGCTTTCAATTACCCTGCCATCCGCACATATGTATCCACCTGTTTCAAGCAGCATAATATCTCCAGTTACAACTTCTTCAGCAGGAATTTCCATGGGGGTCCCTCCCCGAAGCACCACTGCTTTTGGCGCAGACATTTTCTTCAAAGCCTCCAACGCCTTCTGTGCTTTGCTCTCTTGAATCACACCCAAAAGAGCGTTTAACACAACAATTGCAATAATGATTATGGAGTCAATAAATTCCTTCTCTCCATTTAGATAAGATACGCCAAAGGAAACAGCCGCTGCTACCAACAGCAGCATTATCATAAAGTCGTTAAACTGGGCAAAAAACCTTCTGACAATGCCTGCATTTGTTCCCTGCTGATGAAGGAGATTCTTACCGTTCTCCATCAGCCTTTTTTTCGCCTCCTCCAAGGAAAGTCCATTTCCCAAGGATGTCCCCAAAGACTGACCTACTTCCTTTGATTCCTTATTCCACCAATCCATATGCTCACACCCGTCCTTTGTAATTTATCGGTTTGTCCTCTTTTTCATATTTATGTGGTCATGCCCAAAAAAATTCCTCCTGCATACTATGTAAATCAGGAGGTGTTTCCTTATGTTTTTTAGTTTGCTCCTTGCCTTTTCTCTAAGTATAGATGCTTTGGGCATTGGCATTTCTTATGGATTGCGTCGTATCACATTCCCAGCCGCATCCAAATTTTTATTAGCATTAGAAACTTTTTTGATGATGGAAGTATTTATTATGGTGGGACGCGGGCTTGCACTGTTACTTCCCTCCGCCACGGGTGAGACCTTAGCGCCCTGCTTTTTACTTCTATTCGGTCTATGGCTTTGCTTACAAGGGTTTCGGAAGGCGAAAGAACCGCCATCACCCTTGGCATCTGTTCATCAGCCTTCTGTTTGCGATAAAGATGCATCCCAAACTTTAGACCCTAAGGAGACCCTCCTCCTTGGTTTTATTCTTTCTTTGGATTCCTTGGGTGTTGGCATTAGTGCGGCGGCTTCCGGAATGGAAATTGGTAAGCTTCCCGTGTTTGCCGCAATATTCCAAGTTGTTTTTCTCTCTTTAGGGGCTTTTTGTGGCAAAAAGCTAACAAATACTGAAAAGATTCGAGAAAATCTTTGGACTACAATTTCCGGAGGGATTCTTATTTTCATCGCAATCCTGCGGCTCATATAATTTTCGCTCTCAAAAGTGATTTATCTCAAAAGAGTCGCCATTCAAATACAAAGGTTTTCATCTCCTCCCAATCATGCTATACTCATTAAAACGGAGGTGATTATAATGTTTACGTCTTTTAACAGTCTTGCTATATATACCGCCTGTTCTTTAGAAGAACAAGGGCAGATGCGCCAATTCTTAGAGCAAGCCAACATTGAATATTCTGTGTCCGCAGTGGATACCAATGCACCCAAAGGATTTTATCCAGCTATCTCACCGGAGCTTTTATTGACACAGACAATTGATTATATTTTTTATGTCCGTAAGAAGGATTTTGATAGAGCAAAAGCCCATATCCAATCAAATTGGCACTGGGAGGAAAAGAATTAATTCAATAGAATACTTCCCCAGCCTGCACATTTAGGAAAAGAGTTTCATTCTGCTCGTTCCTTTGAATCATCTTCAAAGAAAAAAGCCCTTGCAACGTAGAAGATTTTCTTCATGTCATTGCATTGGGCTTTTTTGGTGTCTAACCATTGACAGATTTTAATTTAGTATTATGAAAACCTTAAATAAGCTTTCGATAAACCCTTCATGTTGAACAAATGTAGGTATTACAGTTTTTCAATCCAGTATACACCTGCTTTATTTAAAAACTCGGCGCAGCCCTTTACCTCACGGTCATAATAGGAAGTAAAGCGCTCATCCATTACATACAAATCTACTATGCCCAAATGCCTTTCCTTAGAATAGCTTTTGCAGATCATACTCAACCATTCTTTATGCAAAAACACAATTTGTTTGCCCTCTTGGCTTTCAGGGGAAATCCCTTTGGTTACTGCCGCCTTCAAGCTTGCAAGAATTTCGTCCTCCAAAGCTCTGAATTTTTCATAATCTTTTTCCGTCATATCTTTCATCTTTTGAGTAGATTCTTCCATGGAAGCATTGCCGTACTTTTCCCGTACCTCCTGCCCATATTTCTCCTCATTTTCCTGAATTACTTTTTCTTTCCATATTTCAAAACGTTCCTGATCACTCATTTTTCTCTCTCCTTTTTTTGCTGCAATTGTCTTTTTCACAATAGTGATTAGGTCTTCTAACCTTTGTTTCTGCTTTTCCAGCTCTTCCAAATGGCTGTGCAGAGCAAAAAGAATATCAAAATCTTTTTCATACATCATACTTTTTATTTCTTCTAATCCAAAGCCTCTTTCCTTATAAAAAAGAATTTGTTGCAATAATTCAACTTCTTTTTCTCCGTAAAATCGATATCCCGCCTGGTTGGTGCGTAAAGGTAATAGTAAACCGATTTCATCATAATATCGCAGTGTGCGTGCACTAACTCCTGCCATTTCACATAATTCTTTTATGCTGTATTCCATAAGACCACCTCCTTTTGTAAAATAGAATACTTCTTGACGCAACGTCAAAGTCAATAGAAAAATAAAATTATTTAAGACTCCCTCTGATTTATATATTGTTCCCAAATTTCCATTGACAATATGGGTTCCTTAGATATAGCCTTTTCAACTAAAAACGAGTGGCTCTAAAAGCCACCCGTTAAATGTTACAATATATTAAACCGCTGTATTAAGACTCTTTTTATTTTCAATCAACTGCATTACAACAATAGCACCAATTGCGGAAATTCCAATTACGTCTGTGAAAGCACCTGGGTGAATCAGTAACAACCCACATGCAATACAAAGCACACGGATAATAAGCTTTAAATCTTTAAACATATATCCAATCATACCAGCTGCAATAGCAAACATACCAATAAAGGAAGTGATGACAACCTGAACAACCTGTAAAGGCGTTGTATCTATAAACAATAAAGCTTGGTTATAAGCAAACACATATGGAATGATAAAAGCTGCAATGGCAAGCATCGTTGCATTAAACGCCGTTTTCATAGGGTTCGCACCAGCAATTGCCGCACCTGCATATGCCGCTAAGGCAACAGGTGGTGTAATATCCGCAACAATACCAAAATAGAACACAAACATATTTGCAGCAATAATATCCATATTCATGCCCGTAATCAAAATCGGCGCACACGTTGTAGCCATAATAATATAATTTGCAGTGGTGGGAACACCCATGCCCAAAATAATACAACATACCATCGTCAACATCAATGCGATAAGTAAATTATTCCCTGCAATAGATACAATTCCGGAAATAAAAATTTGACCCAAGCCCGTCATACTTACTACACCTGCAATAATTCCCGCCATACCACAAGCCGCCGCCACAGATAACGTACCTTTACCGCCACTTTCTAGTGCGTTGAAAAACCCATCTACAGTCATACGATGCTCTTTATTAAACATACTAACGGCAATTGCAACCAGTGTTGCAAAAATTGCAGAACGAGACATGGTATATCCATCAATAATCATATATACCAATACAAGTAAAGGTAGAAGTAAATAGATATTCTTCACCAAGTGACCAAACTTTGGCAATTCATTCTTGGGTATACCCATTAATTTCAGTTTCTTTGCTTTAAAATGAACCATCAAGAAAATTCCTGAAAAATATAAGAAAGCGGGTAAAATAGCTTTCTGAATAATGCTGGCATATTCCACACCACACATTTCAGCCATCAAGAATGCTGCCGCACCCATAATAGGAGGCATAATTTGTCCGCCAGTTGATGCTGCCGCCTCAACTGCTCCTGCAAATTCAGGGGGATAGCCTGTTTTTTTCATCATAGGAATTGTAACACTACCTGTTGTAACCGTATTCCCTACAGAACTACCGGAAACCATACCACACAAGGCACTGGAAATAACCGCTACCTTTGCAGGGCCACCTGAGCTTGCTCCAGCGATTGAATTTGCACACTGAATGAAGAAATTCGATATACCCGTTGCCTCTAAAAATGCACCAAAAATAATAAATAAAACAATAAATGTGGAGCATACACCAATAGGCACACCAATTACACCTGTAGTTGTATAAAACAAATTATAAATAATTCTTCTCAATGGCAGACCGCTTGAAAAAGCATAAATAACAAACCCTGTCGCTACAAGAATAATAGGAATACCAGTTACACGGCGACAGGCCTCAGTCAGTACTAAAATACCAATGATGCCCAGAATCACCTCAAGCTGACCAATTCTTGTTGCCTTTTGTAAAATTTCATTGAAATTCACAACATAGTAGAAAAAGCTTCCTGAACCTGCAATTCCTAATATCCAATCATACCAAGGAATATGATTCACCTTTTGTTTTGAACCCTTTACTCGTGGAAAGATAGTAAATATCAGTAAAATTACCATTCCCAAAAATAAACAACGGCGAATCTGTTCACCCCAGTTTACAAATAAGTTCATATAAACCATAAATAACGCAAACCCAATAAGCAAACATCTTACTATTATCTTAGGAATACCCTCAAAATGACGGGTATTTGCTTCTCTATCATACTTTTTCATAACAGCTTCCAAATCGGCACCTTTGACTTCCTCATGGAACGCCGCTATTTCTTCCAAAGATATTTTCTCTTTCTTTTTAAACACTTTATTACCTCCTCCTTTTATTTCAGCATGCTCTAGCAACCGATATGAGGCTCTTTGTCTTCAATGGGTAATCCAGCCCTATTTTCCAATAATCAGTTCTCTGCACTTTGCTTTTTTGTTCCTCTTTCATAGATAAAAGAAACTGTTCTTTCCTTGCCACAAAGCTGACGTAAGCTGATTTCCTCATCATTTATCAGTAAAATGTGATCATACACAGGGCTAACATTATAGGAAAGATCGGCAATGGGCTTATCAATTCCAGAAATAATCATAGAGCCATCTTTTCCGTATGTTAATAACTGCCCTTCTTCCAACTCTGTTTGTACCCCTGCACCGAAATTATAATATACCGTTTCAAATACAACAATTCCGCCATTTTCAATTCGATAACGATCCTCTACCGGAGACTTATTTACAGAATGTTTGAATCGCACAGAAAATTCCCCGCCTTCTTCCATGGGGTAACTTGCGAGAATTTTGCCTGTTTTCCCGTTCCGCAATATCAGGCAATCTTCTGTATGGTTCACATGAAAAATAGCAGTTGCAATAATAACAGCTATTATTGCAACCACTATACCAACAATCTGCTTGAAACTGAATTTGCAGCCCTTTAACAATTAGTTTTTAACACCAATTTCTTTAAAGTATTTCTCAGCACCGGGATGGAATGGAACGGAAATGCCCTGTACTGCTAAAGCTGGATCCAATTCTGCGAATTTAGCATTGCTGCTTGCAAGTGCATCTTTATTTTCAAAGAGCGCTTTTGTCAGTTCGTAAATGGTATCTTCAGATGTATCATTTGAAGCAATCAAGGTTGCACGAACACTTAATGTCTGAACATCGTCTTTTACACCATTATAAGTTCCACCGGGAATAACTGTTTTTGTATAGAAAGGATATTGTTCAATTAATGCCGCAGCATGTTCATCATCAATGGTTAACAAGTTGATGCTCTTAGAAATAGCCAAGTCAACTACAGCTGTAGTGGGCGCACCTGCTGTAATGAATGCTGCATCAATTTTACCATCTTTAATAGAGTCAGCGGCATCGCCAAAGCTGCCGTTTACTTTATTGATGTCCTTGTTAATGTCAAGGCCATAAGCTGCCAAAATCTGTGTAGCATTAAACTCAACACCGCTGCCTGCGTCACCAACGTTTACTGTTTTTCCCTTTAAATCAGCAATGCTGGTAATATTGGAGCCTGCAATAATTTGGCAAGTTTCATCATAAATGCCTGCAACTGCAGAAAATGTTTCGAACTTTCCTTCTGCTGCAAAAAGGTCTGTACCATTGTATGCATAGTACATTACATCGTTCTGAACAATTGCAACGTCAGAAACCTTATCATCAATATCTAAAATATTGGCTTTAGATGCACCTGTGGAAACAACCTTCAGATTAACGTTTTCCATGGCATTGTTTAATACAGTAGACATTGTTCCGCCAACTGCATAATAAGTGCCGGTAGTACCGCCAGTGCCTAATGTCAATTCAACTGCGCCGCCTGCGGGCTTGTCAGTACCAGTCTCCTCAGCAGGCTTATTGCTTCCGCCGCCACAGCCTGTGAATGCCATCATCGCAGTTACAGCCAAAGCTGTTAAAGTTGCCAATCTCTTTTTCATTTACCCATCTCCTTATCCCTTTTTTCGCTTTATGCAATTTTTTTCATTTATATACAATTTACATTTTATCATATTTAAATGTATACTTCAATGCAAAATTCATAGTTTTCCTTTATATTTCTGGCATTCAATTAATTTTTCTAATATTTTCTATAAAAAAACACAGTATATCATTCATAAAATCTATTATTTCCCATACAAAATTTAATTAATTATACTTAATTTCAATACTTATCAATGTGCTTTATTTCTTGCGATATATTGTTTTTTTCTATTATTTTAATGAATATTTATAATTTTTTAATGAAAAGGTGTATATATAAGAACAATTCGTATATATACCTTCAATTTCCAGGTATGGACAATCTGATTTTATGTGTGTAAAATAGATATGTAACATCGCTTAAACAAAAGGAGAATTCCTATGTATACACACACAGTGCAATATGGAAGCATAAAAATAGAATTTGAGCTCATTCGCAAGGAAGTGAGATACATTAACCTTCGTGTAAACAAGCATGGAAAGGTTGTTGTTTCTGCTGCAAAAAATGTCCCCTTGGCAATTATAAAAGAATTTGTTGAATCAAAATCAGACTGGATCATCACCCATCTTGCAGAAATAGAAAAACTACGTCAAAGTATACCCCCTATCGGTTTTTATGAGGGAAAAACCCTTTATTACCTTGGTAGACCCTACAGCCTGGAATTATCAGAAGGCCCCTCAAAAATAGAATTGCAGGGGGAGACCATTTCTATGACCTCTCAACATATTACAGAAAATGCATTGTGGGAAGAGTATCTTCATTGGCTGAAGGAACAAGCAAAAATAAAATTTGAGGAAATTATGACTGACATTTATCCTCTGGTTGAGCCCTATGGCATTTCTCGCCCTGTGATTCAGATTAGAAATATGAAGACACTTTGGGGAAGCTGCACCACGACAGGAAAAAGCATCCGCCTGAATCTGCAATTGATGAAAGCCCCGGAAGAATGCATTGAGCAGGTTATCCTCCATGAGTTGATACATTTCCGTTATCGCAATCATGGAAATGATTTTTATGCTTTGTTAAGTGCCTTGATGCCCGATTGGAAAGATAGAAAAAAAGCACTGGAGTCGAAATATAAAGATTATGTGTGAAATTTGTTTGAAAGGTTTAGTTGACAAACCCCTTCAATAGGCATATAATGAACGAGATGGTTTTAAATCCATATTTTGCCGCGGAGTGGAGCAGTCCGGTAGCTCGTCGGGCTCATAACCCGAAGGTCGTCAGTTCAAATCTGGCCTCCGCAATGATAACTCCCCTAGAATATAAAGTTCTAGGGGAGTTTTTTTCATAGATCATTTTATAATCACTTAAAAATATATAAAATATTTCATATTTATTGACGCATATTTACTTGACTGATACTCTAATATAAAAAGATTGTCTAAATGAAAAAAAAGATAAAGCGTACACAATAGTATAAATTGAACTTAGTTTCATATTCATTCAACTTACAAAATAGATAACTAGGAGGTTTGTCCTTTGGAATTTCTACATATCCTTTGTATCATTATGTCCATTTTCGTATTCCCCGTATATGTTCACATGCTAAGACAAATAAAGTGCGACAAGCCTGTAGCCAGCCATGTTTTTTTCCTCACAGTCTTTTTGTTTTTCTTTGTATCAATTGTCCTTAGGAATATGGATTAGGAACAACATAAACTCGCTCCTGATTATACTATGCTCAAACTTTATGCAAATTTTTTCTATTGCAAACAGCTTTTCTCATACCTTTAAAAAAATACCCTTAAAATCAGCTTTTGCATCTTTTAAGGGTATTGTCATTTTTTTTTATCCTTTACAAATTTCTTGACACAAATTCTTCAATAAATAATTCTTCACTCTTTTGCACTTCTTTATTATATTGTTCCAGTTTTTTCTCTTTCAATTTCTCTAAAGTAGAGGTTTCAATTTTCACTTCTACTACCTCTGCTCGTTTTTCCTCTTCTCTTTTTTGCAAAACTTCTAGGTGACGCTTTTCCTTCTGTATTTCAACCTCGAGCTTGTACAAAAATCCTGAATATTCCATGGCTTCAATAATAGAAATTCCAGCTATCTTTCTCTGATTGAACTCTAAATTTACACCCTGAAACTTACCCAAAAGTGAATCGATTTTTACATTTTGTTCATTTACCATTGCAATGATATTGGCATGTTCTGCTTTCTTGTTTTCCAGCCGCTGATTTTTAAAATTCATAACAGACTCAAGCTGAAAACTAAACTTTTTCATTTTAATCCCCCATATCATAAAACAGCCTAGATTTATTTTAAAATATCTTCCATTTGTTTTACCGTATCCTCTAGGGTAAATTTCTCATTTACTCCCTGTTTCAAAAATGCATTGATTTTATCAATCTTTGATATAGCAAAATCCAGCTTATGATTTGTTCCATGCTTATACGCACCGATAGAAATCAAGTCACTGTTCTTCTCATAAATACTAAGAATATCTCTTAGTTTTGATGCCAGTTCTAAATGACCTTGGTCGGCTATGGCACTCATAAGTCTTGAAATGCTTGCATTCACATCAATGGCTGGGAAATGGTTTCCGTTTGCCAATTTTCTTGATAAAACAATATGTCCGTCGATAATACCTCTTACCGTGTCGGCGATGGGGTCATTGGTATCGTCCCCTTCCACCAGTACCGTATAAATCCCTGTGATGGAACCTTCCTTAAAATTACCTGTTCGCTCAAGCAGCTTGGGCATTTCTGCATAGATGGAGGGAGTATATCCTCTGGCAATGGGGGGTTCTCCAATGGCCAAACCGATTTCTCTTTGTGCCATAGCAAAACGGGTAAGGGAGTCCATCATAAGCAATACATCTTTCCCTTGATTTTTGAAGTATTCTGCAATTGCAGTGGCAACCATAGGGCACTTCATACGAAGCATGGCGGACTGGTCAGAGGTAGCAACAACCAACACAGAGCGTTTCAGACCCTCTTCTCCTAAGTCTCTTTCAATAAATTCTCGAACTTCTCTTCCACGCTCTCCTACTAACGCAATTACGTTTATATCTGTTTTTACATTTTTTGCCAGCATTCCCAAAAGGGTACTTTTTCCTACACCACTTCCTGCAAAGATACCCATTCTTTGGCCCTTGCCGATGGTAAGCAATCCGTCAATGGCTCTTACCCCAAACTCCATCTTTTCCTGAATCGGGGGTCTGGTCAATGGATTTGTTGCGATACTGTCCACAGGGAAATATTGATTTGTTTTAATTTCACCTAAGTCATCCATGGGCCTTCCCAAGGCATCAATAATCCGCCCCTGCAAAAATTCACCCACAGGTATTTTTAAACACTCATTTGTATTTTTAACAAAGGTTCCCGCTGAAACCCCTTTCATGCTTTCGTAAGGCATCAGCAAAATACGATCATCCCGAAAGCCAACGGTTTCGGCCATAATCTGCCTTTTCTCGCTTTCGTTATAAATCATACTGATTTCACCAATGCTGGCTTTTCTGCCGGAGGCCTCGATTGCCATACCCACGATATTTTCAATTTTCCCAATATGGCTTATGGTATTGGAGCGTTTTATGACATCCACCAATTCGTTAAACAAGATCATTCCCTCCGAGCTTTCCGGCGCTCTTCATAATCGCCCTGATATTCTCAATTTGGGTACTTGCGCTGGCATCAATAATTTGATCCGGCAGTTCGATAATACAAGTACCTGGGGCAGAGTCCTCCATTACCACAATTTTAATATGTTCTGATAAATGAGAAATGGCATCTAGCAAGTCGGCATTTGATTCAATAATTAATGCCGAATCATTTTTAGAGATATAAATCTTCGCCCATTCCTTCAGCTTCATTTTATTTGTTGCGGTTATAATCATCTTTTTAATAATTTCCCCGCTGGTTTTTAAGCTAATTTGTATTACCTTTTCTGCAATGGAAATTGCCAACTCTTTCAGCTCATCAATATTTTGAGAAATAAGCTGATTTTTTTCCGTTTCAAAAGTCTGAATCAAATCTCTTAGATGAAGAAGAAAAACTGCCCCTTCCTCATCCATTTTTTCCTTATGCTCTTGATAAGCCTTTTCATAGCCATCCTGATAGCCCTCTTGAGAGGCTTGCTCAAAAACATCTTCTTTGATTCTTTCTGCCTCTAGCTGAGCTTGTCTTATAATTTCCTCCGCCTTTTGGTTGGCATCTTCGATGATTCTTTTTTCTTTTTCCAAAAGCTGCGCTTCTCTCTTTTCCAATTCCTTTAAAAGAATTGCGTTTTCTTCTGATTTGTCGTAATTTTTGCCTTCCACCTCTTGAACTACCCCATCTTGCATTGGATGCTCAATGGGCTCTTTTTCAAAATCCGGTAATACAATCTCAGCTCCAGCTTTGTTTGAAGGCTTTATTTCTTGCGTATCATTTCCAAACTGGTCAAATTGAAAGGAGTTTATTGTTTTTTCATTATGCAATAATATCATCCTTTCCGCCCTTAGAAATTACAATCTGGCCTGCATCTTCAAGTTTTCTGACCACAGCAACAATTCTCTGCTGTGCATCCTCAACATCCTTCACACGCACATTGGTTGTAATTTCAAGTTCAGATTTAATGGTTTCTGTCATACGAGCAGACATATTCGCAAACATAACATTCGCAACTTCGCCTTGCGCACCCTTAAGTGCATAAACAAGGTCTTTCTGATCAACCTCACGAATAACTCTTTGAATAGAGAGGTTGTCCATACCAACAATATCTTCGAATACAAACATTTTCTTGCGAATTTCCTCAACAAGTTCAACATCTTTCTTGCTCAACTCATCAAAGATATATTTTTCATCGCCTCTGTCCACATAATTCATAACTTCTGCAATATAATCAATACCACCAATTTTGGTATAGTCTGTGGTCATTACAGAAGATAACTTTTTCTCAATCTCTTGCTCAACAATTTTCATGGCCTCAGGGGCAGCGCTGTCCATTTTTGCAATAGCTTCTACTACGCTGATTTTTCTTTGCTCAGGTAAGCCCGCAATAATATTTGCCGCTCTGCCTGAATCCATATAGGAAAGTACCAAAGCTATGGTTTGTGGCCTTTCATTGTTCAAAATGGAAAAAATAGATAAATCATCATATTTACTTAGGAAAGAGAATACCTTGCTTTTCAAGGTCTTCTCCACCTTACCCAATAATGCATGGGCCACATCCTCACCAAAGGCTTTCTCTAAAACACTTCTGGCATAATCAATACCACCCTCTGTAACCACCTTGTGAAGCATGCAGTTTTTATAAAATTCATCCAAAATCCCTTCCGTGGTTTCTGCCGGCAAAAAGCCTAATTTCGCCACTTCAATGGTTAATCTTTGCACTTCATCCTCTGTCAAATATTTATAAACCTGCGCCGCTTTTTCTGCTCCAAGGGAGATAACAACCGCAGCAGCCTTTTGTTCCGGAGTTATTGCATTATCCTTCGCCACCTTATTCTCCCCCTTTTAACCAGTTTCTAATAAGTTGAGCCGAAATTTCCGGATTCTCTCCGGCAAGCTCCCGCACCTTATTTTTCAATTCCAAACCTTTCTCATTGGACAGATTCAGTATTTTGTTTTCAGCGTCTTCTTGTTGCTTCTGTTTCATTTGTTTCAAGTATGCATCAGGAGAAATACTGGGCTTTAGAGGTATATCTGCAGCACCCATCAACTTCTTCTTCTTTCTTCTTCTGCTCATGATTACAAGAATCGTAACCAAGATGATTAAAAATACACCTGATGCAATTGCTCCAATAATAATCCAATTGTTCCGTCCCAGAGTATCAGTGGTAACCGGAGCTTCCTTGCTGCCAAAAAACGGTGCCGCAACAATGGCTATCTTATCATCCTGATTTGCTTTCTCGATACCTGCTGCATTACCAATCAGACCCTTTAACTCTCTTTGAGAGATGTTCCCCAAAGATTCACTATTAATGGTGATGGAAACAGAAATATCTTTAATGCTTCCGGAGTCGATTTGTACCTGCTCCTTCAGCTGATTTACTAAATAATCAATGTTGTTTTCCTGTTTATAATAGGTTTCGGAGCCATCCACCTTTGCTTGTGAATAGGTGGGTACTTCCGCATTGGAATCTGTTCCGGGAACCCCTCCTGCGGCTGTTCCATCCTTCACCATTTCAACTCCGGTAGATTCCTTACCAGGAATGCCTTTTTCCGCACCTTCTGTTGGTGTAGCATGATTTATAATTTCCTGAATCTTTTTATCAACATCAACGGTTGTCCTTACGGAAACCTTTACATTATCCGAACCATAAATGGGTGCCAAAACGTTCAGTATTTTGGCACGTATGGAATCGTCCATATGCTTTTCAAACTCAAGCTTCAGCTTGTTTGCACCGCCGTCAATACTGTCTCCCGTTGGTGATACATCGTTGCCGTTGCCGTCTAATACAACCACATCTGCCAATTCCATAGAAGGAATACTCTTGGCTACTAATCTCTGAATGCCCTTCACCTGTTCACTGGTGGGAGAGCCGCCATCGTTCATAATTACAACAACAGATGCCTGTGCTTTCTTCACGCTATTTTCATTCAAAACATATTTCTGATCCTCTGCTAAAGCAATGGTTACTTTGGCATCCTTCACCCCTTGGAACAGACGAATGGTAGCACCCATTCTGTTTTGCAGCTCAAACAATAAATAGCTGTTTTTTTCAAAGTCTGTGGTTGTCATACTGATATTATTCTTAAAAATATCATACGTAAAACCACTTTTCGGATAGCCTTCGTATACAAGCTGCGCCTTTAGTTTTTCCTCTTGATCCTTTGGTACATAAATCACACCATCATTACCATATTTGTAATCAACGCCCAAGCCTTGCAACTTTTCCATAATTTCGCTGGCTTCCTGCTGGTTTAACCCGCTAAAAAGAGTCTCATAAGGCTTATTATTCAGAAATAAAGCAATTCCTACAGAAAAAAGTATTACCAAAACTCCCCCGATCAGTATCCATTTTCTGATTTTGGGGTTTATTTTTCCCAAAAAATACTTGCCCTTTTCAAGCAATTCTTTCACTTTTTCATTCAAAACTGTACCCCTCTTACTATTCTATATTCTTCCCCTCAAGGCAACATCTTCCTTGCCCCTGTACCATAATATTAAAGATTAATTCTCATGAGTTCGTTATAAGATTCTAACGCTTTATTTCTCAAGGTTACCAATAAATCCACAGAAATTTGTGCCTTGGTGGATGCAATTCCCAAAGTATGGGTATCCTCAGACTGCCCTGTGGCAAATAAATACTGTTCCTTTGCCAAATCTGTTTCACTATCAACCACATTGGAAACTGCTTCTGAAAATATACTTCTGAAATCAGTTTGCGTGCCTTTTGTTTTATTGTCTGTATTCAATTGGTCCAAAAATTGCATTGATTCCAATCTATTAATCGGTGTAATAGACATAAATTAACCTCCACTTTTACTTGCCAACCTCAAGTCCCTTAGACGCCATTGCTTTTATTGCATTGAAAGCCGTAACATTTGCATCATATACTCTTGATGCTTCCATACCATCAAGGGTTTCCTTTAAAAGGTCTACGTTAGGAATCATAACATACCCATTCTCATCTGCATCAGGATGGGTTGGATCATAAACGGATTTCAGAGGGCTTTCATCTTCTTTAATTTCACTCACAATAACTCCCCCCTGATTGGTAGCCACCCCACGGGAAGTTTTGCTGAAAATTTCTTGAAAGCTGCTTTTACCCCTTGGTTCAAAAACCACCGTCCGTCTGCGGTAGGGCTCTCCACCCTCTGTTCTTGTTGTACTCACGTTGGAAATATTCTCGGAAATTACATCCAGCCTCGCTCGCTGAGCCGTTAAGCCTGATGCACTAATATTCATAGCATTTAAGAAAGCCACCTATATTCCTCCTAATTCTTACTTCATCGCACTGCGAAGTCTATTAAATTCACCGTTGATATCATTGATTGCCATCTGGAATTGTATATAAGAACTGGCAAGCTCCACCTGTTCAACGTCCATATTTACATTATTACCATCCAATCGGCTCGATTCCTCTGCCTTTGTATGCACAAGATAGGAAGTTCCTTCAATGGCAGCCCTTTTCTGACTTGCCCCTGCCTGATTATAGAAATCCAATTTACTTTTTAATTCGTCTTGAAACGTAACATATTGTGCTTTATAGCCCGGAGTAGAAACATTTGCAATGTTATTTAGCGTAACCTGCTGTTTCTGCCATAAATAATCAGCCATTTTTTGCGACATTAATACTGAATTATTAAACAATGTTGCACACCTCTCTTTGTGTCATTTTCATACTCATTGAATAAACAAAATATCTTTTTTGTTTAACATAATCCTTTTCAAATGAGGCTGTTTCCTTGACCTTTGGTCAATTTTCAATTTTTGAAAATAGAACATTACAATCTTAAAACCAGTTACATTTCCATCTGCGTCAGAATAAAAATGAACTTTAAAGCGTTGAATTTTATACATCAATATGTACAAAAGTAAAAATAATACAAAAGTACAAATTAATACCTTTTGAGAAAAGCATTGTTTCTAGGTATTGGATTCGTACTTAAACTTACAATATCTTAAATTTTCATATATTTTATTATAGAGAAGTCCTTCGTAAAAATCAACAATAATCACCCAATTTTTATATTAAATGACAAAATTTAATCTTCCCACCAGCAAAATATACCAATAAAATGTATTTTATTACAAAGTTACAAAATGGGATTTTGAGACAAAACTATTTATGGTTTTTATTCATGTTTTGTGTTGTATTTCATGTCATTAAAATTTATTATTACATTACTTCTGTTGACAGCATAATCTTTTTCTAGTAATAATTCTTACATGAAATTCTTAACTTAACATTATATACAACAAGCTCAATCTATTGATTTTTTATTCCACTATTGATTCTAATAATCTAAAATAAAAAAGAGCAAAAGTCACCAACACTTTTACTCTTTTTATATCTATTCCATTAATCTGCGCCTTTTTCCAAACACGTCTTACGCTTCCATACCTTCTTTAATAAATGTAACTGCGTTTTTGCCAGCCATACGACCGGAATTAACTGCAAAGCCCAATGTATTTCCAGGAAGAATAAAAACATAATCTGGGTTGCAAATGGAATTTGCATCTGTGCCACATGCATAGAGCCCTGGAATAATTTGGGACTGTGTATCAAGAACCTGTGTCATATCATTGATTTTGATACCACCGAGAGAGCCATATGCACTTGGCATAAACTTTAATGCGTAATATTTACCACCTGTAAATGGTACCAAATATTTCGCCTGCTTATTATAATCTGTATCAATCCCTTTTTCACACATCGCATTATACTCTTTAATGGTTTGTGCAAGACCCTCTGCATCAATTCCTGCTTTTTCTGCAAGCCCTTCTAAGGAATCTGCTTCAAAGAATACATCGCTTCCGTTCTTTTGCGCTTCTTCCATTTCTTTCATGAAGTAAGACATATCCATAGAGGAAGTAACAACATTTACTAAGTCCAGACCTTCTTCGTTATATCTATCCAACATTTTTTGGTCAATAATAGAATATGCCACTCTGTCCTTCTGACGTGCAATTGCGTTTACAGAGAAAACAGGATTTTCTACAACAGACTCATCATAGAAACGCTTACCTCCAAGGTTTACAAAAAGATTGGGTTGACGGAAGGGAAGCTCAATTGGTGCATATCCTCCTGTGTTTGGCGCAAAGAATACAAGCTCCATATCCATGTAATCTTTCTGCGCACCTGCATCCCAAGCCATTTGAATACCGTCGCCTGTCAAACCGGGAATACGATAGGAATATAAATCTTCTCCCCATGTATAAGGTGTATATTTGTTGATAAATTCAGGGCTATCACCAAATCCACCTGTTGCAACAATTACAGCACCGCTGTAAATTTCCATCTCTCCATCTTTGTCTGATGCAACAACACCTATGATTTCTCCGTTGTCTTTAATCAGCTCTTTTACTGGTGTCTCCAATTTAATCTCAACGCCCAATTCCTGTGCACGTTCTGTCATAAATTTAATCATAGTTGCCGCTGCACGCAAACCAATCTTTCCTGTCTGAGGCTTGATGATATGCCATGTTGCTTCAGAACCGGGGAAGTATTTGGATGGCACTGCAATTTCCACACCCATATCCATCAACCAATCAATTGTAGATGCTGAAAGGTCGATATATTTCTTTACCAGTTTTGCGTCTGCTCTCCAGTGTGTATAGTCCATGAATTTTGCAAATGCCTTTTCTCTTGTGATGTCAACGAGCAATTCCTTTTGTGGCTTTGTTTCTACGCCCAAAAGACCCATTGCCATGTTTGCGCAACCACCTGTTGTGTTTGCTTTTTCCAAAACAATAACCTTTGCTCCACCCTCTGCCGCAGAAATTGCTGCTGCTAAGCCTGATGCGCCACCACCAATAACCACCACGTCTGTTTCTAACTCTCTCATCTTCAAATCCTCCTTAATATTGTTTGTATATTATTTTAAGAACTTCTTCTTCGACGTTGCTTTCCACCAAGCAATCCACCTTCATTGGCTTCCACAGTTGGTGTGTTTACAATCAGTTTTTCACAAACTCCAACATCACAGCGTTTTCTCTTATAATGCTTCGCAAATGTCTCTGCATTTGGTTCAATCAATTCATAAAAATGCTTTCCAACTTCTTTGCCATAACTGCAGCAAGAACCAAGAATCATATCCTCAACAATATCCTTCACAATACTAAAGTCGTCGTCAGTCCCTTTTCCATTTGTCATACTCTGTGCCTGTATCATAATCTGATATGTTCCTTCACGACAGATGACGCACTCACCACAACTACCTTTCATGGCTTCTTCACTAAAAACAGAAAGTCGGTTCACCGGACAGCTATTGGACTGACTTTGCTGAAATACATCTGCTAGCCATTGACAAATCTCTGTTTCACTCTTCTCTTTCCATCGAATTCTCTCTTGCATATCCACCCCTCCTTTATTTCACTGCATAGCTTGCCCAAAGTCTTGGCTTTTCAATTTGCAATCTTAAATCGCATTGTAGGCAACGACTGGATTCCTGACAGGCATTCTGACTTTCACTACAATCGAAAATGCGCTCCCTATCAGCAAAGCCTTTGCTTACGCCAATATAGGGGCTGGGATTAGAAACTTCGGAGAGCTTTTCTTCTATGTTTCCATCTCCGCCCAAATCAATGTCAATCAAATGTGCCGCTTTTCTTGCCTCGGCAATTGCTTTAATTACAGAATGTGTACCATAAGTGGCATCACCCACAGCATAAACATGCTCATCGTTCACCCTTACACCGTCAACGGTCATAATTGTGTTTCCACGGCCCAAAGGCATATCAAATCCCTCTTGGATTTCCGGACGCTGTCCTGCTGCAAAAATCACAGTATCTGCCGCAACGATATGTTCCGAATCAGGTTGTATCTGCAATTGCAATCTTTTATTTTCATCAAAGGTAAACGAATCAACAATCTGGCATTTTACCCCAGTAGCCTTATTCTCTTGTGTTGTAACAGCAAGAAATGTTCTTGAATTGAGAATTTGAACGCCTCTCTTTACGCCCTCTTCAATCTCATCTTTGCTGGCGGTCATTTTTTCTCTGCTTTCCAAGCAAGCCAGACTAACTTCTTTTGCACCAAGATTCAGAGCCGTTAATGCACAATCAAATGCTACATTGCCGCCACCCAAGACAACAACCTTATCGCCAATTGGCAACGGTGTGCCTAAAGATGCTTTTTGTAGGAAGTCAATATTTGTATACACATTTTCTGCTTCAGCACCATCAATGGGTAATCGCACGCCCATACCGGTACCGATTGCAAACAGAACGGCATCAAAGCCTTGCTCCTTAAGTTCGTTAACGGAATTTACAGTTACATTGGTTTTAATTTTTACACCAATACGTTCTATTTCTTCTACTTCCCTTGCCACAACCTCCCGTGGCAAGCGATATGCAGGAATGCCGTAAGCTAACATCCCCCCTGGGGTTGGCAGCTTTTCAAAAACCGTTACTTCATGACCAGCTTTTCTCAAATAAAATGCAGAAGTCAGTCCCGCTGGACCTGCGCCTACGATGGCAACACGTTTACCTGTATCTTGCTTTTGCAGGGATTTCTTTCTCCATAGGCCTTCGTCTTGACTAGAAGCAAAACGTTTCAACTCACGAATGGATAATGCTTCGTTAACGCCACCCCTACGACATCCCTTTTCACAAAACGCCATGCAAATATGTCCTAAAGAATGTGGGAACGGTGCTTTTTCTCGAATAACCGCTACTGCATCTTGATATTTTTCTTCTTTGATATAGCGAACATATTTGGGAACATCAATATTTGCCGGACATTCTGCTTGGCAAGGAACCATGCTCAATTCACGCTTCAAATCTTTTCGGAATACACCTTCCTTGTCCTGCAATGCACCTGTTGGACAAACTTCTACGCAGGCACCACAAAAACGACAATCGGCGTTTTTCAGTAGCTCATGCCTCTTTACATCAACCTGCACACGACCGGACTCTGTTTTCTCATAATCCAATGCACCAACACCACGAACGTCTTTGCAAATACGTACACAACGACCACAGGAAACACAACGGTTTAAATCCCTTACAAATAAGGGATTTTCTGTGTTCACAGGAACGCTATGCAACGTAGGTTTCAATCGACCCACTGTAACACCTAAGTATTGATATAATGATTGTAATTCACAATTGCTATATTTCGGACAAGTGGTACAATCCTCAATATGATTTGAGAGCATTAGCTCCATGTTTAAACGACGCATTTTATTTAGCTTCTCTGTTTTGGAACGAATCACCATTCCATCCTCAGCCTTTGTTGTGCAAGAGGTATGCACACCGTCCTTGCCATCAATTTCAACGATACATAAACGACAAGCGCCAATATCCGGCAAGAGTGGATGGTGACAAAGGTGAGGTATATAAATGTCTGCTTCTTCCGCAGCCTGCATAAGTGTTTTCCCTTCGTCAACTGCCAAAGCAATTCCATCAATTGTTATATGAACTTTGTTCATTGTCTTTCCTCCTTTGTGTAATTGTGTTATTATAATAACGATAAGGCTTGCCCTTAGGGCAAGGTCAATAGGGAGGTTCTGGTTTTTTGAAAAAACATTATACAATTGGCGAAATGGCGAAAATCATGAATATTTCTGTTAAAGCACTTCGTAATTATGAACGGATTGATTTGCTTAATCCATCCTATCAGGATCCAGTCACAAATTATCGGTACTATACCTATAACCAATGCTTCACAATCGACATCATCCGTTACATGAATAAAATTTTGAATATTCCACTGGAGGATATCAAACAACTTTTACAGGCTTCCGGTGATTCTGCGGAATTGCGTAAAATTCTTGCATCACAACGTCTATACCTGCGTCAGCAAATCGCAAAGTATGAATATTCCATTCAACTAATTGACAACATGGTTGCAGATATCGTTTATCGTGACACCATGATAAGCTACGAAAAGCAATATGAGCTTTATATGATGCCTCGTAATTTTTATTATGTTGAAGTTAATGCACCATTAGAAGAGATTGATAAATATGTGAACCGCAGCCTTGGTCAGCTTATTCATACCAAAAATATTGATAACGATACCATTTGCTTAATGTTTTCCAAATCAGATTTTGAAAAAACGGGAAAATTGACATTGAAGGGCTTTGGATTATTTTCTGAACAACGACTCAGCGGACTTAAAATGAAGAAGTTTGAAGAAGGACGATATGTGGTACAGCGATTCAAGTATTCTGAAGAGAATTGTGTCTGTGCATTGGAAGAACTTCTTGATTCGGCAAAACAGCAAAACTTTTGCTTGGATGATTATGGATTGCTGGTGTCAAAAGCAGTCGACTTGACAGCAAAAAACAAATATGACTATGACATGGAGCTCCAAATCTTTAGATTCATGAAGTAAATGTCTTAAATCTTCTTAATAAGTAATTAATGAAATAGCAGAAAAATAAACCATCTGATAATTATGCTGAAGGCTTTTGAATAAGCTTTCAGCCATTTTTAGATTTACCCTTCAGAACATGTTCCACATAGCTACCAACCAAACTAGGCCAATTCTCTCCACACCAAATGAATCCTATTTTCATATACTCCTCTATTCAATCAATAAATGCTCTCCAAAATAGGTTCCTAAGCTTTTTTGATACAAAAAAAGGTGCCATCTCTTAGTATTAAGAAATGGCATCTTTATTATTTTAACGTTTTATAAACGAAACCTACTATAACAAATTCAAACTTATCTCGGCTGGCGTGGGTAAGTAATTGCCGCCTGTGCCGCTGCCAATCTTGCGATAGGCACACGGAAAGGAGAGCAGGATACATAATCCAAACCAATCAAATGGCAGAATTCAACGGAGGAAGGGTCACCACCGTGCTCACCACAGATGCCCAAATGGATGTCAGGGCGAACAGGCAACGCCTTTTCAACAGCCCATTTCATCAACATACCAACACCGGTTCTATCCAATCTCGCAGTAGGGTCGCATTCATAAATATTTTTATCAATGTAATCCGCCAAAATTTTACCCGCATCATCACGAGATAAACCATAGGTCATCTGTGTCAAGTCATTTGTACCAAAGGAGAAGAACTCAGCCTCTGTGGCAATTTCATCTGCAGTCAAAGCTGCTCTGGGGATTTCAATCATAGTACCAACCATATAATCCAATTCTTTGCCCTTTGCATCCATAACTGCTTTAGCAGTTTCAACAACAATATTTTTTACATATTTCAATTCCTTAATTTCGCCAATCAGAGGAATCATAATTTCAGGCTTAATTTTGATGCCCAATTCAACAGAAACCTCAATTGCAGCCTCAATGATTGCTCTTGTCTGCATCTCTGCAATTTCAGGGTAGCTTACTGCCAGACGGCAGCCCCTATGACCCATCATGGGGTTCAATTCATGCAAACCTTTTGCCTTAACCTTCAGCTCTTCCACAGTCTTGCCTGTTTCTTTCGAAAGAATTGCAAATTCTTCTTCTGTGTTTGGCATGAACTCATGGAGAGGAGGATCCAGCAAACGGATTGTAACAGGTCTTTCCTGCATTGCCTTGTAAATGCCCTTGAAGTCTTCCTTCTGGAAAGGCTCGATTCCCTTTAATGCCGCTACTCTTTCCTCAACGGTGTCAGAAAGAATCATCTTTCTAAACTTCATGATTCTGTCGCCTTCAAAGAACATGTGCTCTGTTCTTGTTAAGCCAATGCCTTCTGCACCAAAATCAATGGCTGTTTGAGCATCATGGGGTGTGTCTGCATTGGTTCTAACCTTAAGGGTTCTCTTCTCATCTGCCCAAGCCATGAAGGTTGAGAAATCACCGCTGATTTCAGGGTCAACTGTAGGAATATCCTCACCGTAAATATTACCGGTGGAACCATCCAAAGAAATATAATCACCTTCCTTGAATGTTCTACCGCCCAAAGAAAAGGTCTTTGCTTCTTCATTCATTTTAATTTCTTCACAGCCGGATACACAACAGGTACCCATACCACGGGCTACTACCGCCGCATGGGAAGTCATACCACCACGTACTGTTAAAATACCTTGAGCCGCTGCCATACCTTCAATATCCTCAGGAGAGGTTTCCAAACGAACCAGAATTACTCTGTCGCCGCCTTCTGCCTGATTCTTTGCATCTTCTGCGGTGAAGCAAACCTTACCTGCTGCTGCACCAGGAGACGCAGGCAGACCTTTGCCAAGGGGCTTTGCCGCTTTTAATGCCTTTTGATCAAAAGCAGGATGCAAAATCTGATCCAACTGCTTCGGATCAACCTTCATCAATGCTTCTTCTTTTGTAATAAGGCCTTCCTGTACCATATCAACTGCAATACGAAGTGCCGCATTGGCAGTTCTCTTACCGTTTCTTGTTTGCAGGAAGTATAGCTTGCCCTCTTCTACGGTAAACTCCATATCCTGCATATCTTTATAGTGATTTTCTAATTTATTTGCAATTTCCATAAACTGCTTATAAACTTTTGGCATATCCTCTGCCAGCTTTGCAATGGGGTTTGGTGTACGAACACCTGCAACAACGTCCTCACCCTGAGCGTTTACCAAGTATTCCCCCAGCATAGCTTTTTCCCCAGTTGCGGCATTTCTTGTAAAAGCGACACCTGTACCGGAGGTATCACCCATATTGCCGAATACCATCATCTGAACATTTACCGCTGTACCCCAGCTATAAGGAATATCGTTCATTCTTCTATATACAAAGGCACGGGGGTTATCCCAACTGCGAAATACTGCCATTGCAGCCTCAAGCAACTGCTCTTTTGGATTTTGAGGGAACTCCTTGCCCTGATCATCCAAATAAATCTGTTTAAACATTGCAGTCACCTTTTTCAGGTCTTCTGCTGTCAATTCGGTATCATAACGCACGCCTGCTTCTTCTTTATATTCATCCAGCTTTCTTTCAAACTTAGATTTGGAAACGCCAATTACAACGTCTGCAAACATCATGATAAATCTTCTGTAAGAATCATATGCAAATCTGGGATTGCCTGTTTTCTTAGCTAAACTTTCAACGGAAACATCATTCAAACCAAGGTTCAAAACCGTATCCATCATACCCGGCATAGATGCTCGCGCACCGGAACGTACGGAAACCAGAAGGGGGTTCTCAGGATCACCCAGCTTTTTGCCGGCGATCTCTTCAAGCTTGCTCAATGCCACATCAATCTGGGCAATCATTTCTTCAGTCAGTTTCTTACCACCTTCGTTATAATCTGTGCAGGCTTCTGTTGAAATGGTAAAGCCTTGGGGAATCGGCAGACCCAACATTGTCATTTCTGCGAGGTTTGCACCCTTTCCTCCTAAAAGGTTTTTCATGGATGCGTTGCCTTCGCTGAACATGTAAACATACTTCTTGCTCATACACATTACCTCCTGTTTTCCATCTGGATGTCAGACGTGGAATTTTATATCTGGAATTATTTGAAAAACTGATCTTAACAGAATTATACCATTTCCCCTGAAAAATCACAACGCTATTCCGAGCAGGCGGCAACGCATTCTACGCTATTGTACCAAAATAAAACCAACCACTTGTGATTATGCAGTAATTTTTAAAATTTTATATCATTTTTTAATTCATATTGCCAAAAAAAATATGCTGACCAAGGAAGCTGGTCAGCATATTGCATTATGGGACGTATTATGTCCCAATAAATTTTTTGCTCTTAGAACTTATCACATAAGCTCTTTAATATACAAGTGATAAGTATACAGCACATTTACTCATTGTGCAACAAAAAAGTTCAGTCTTTTTTGTAGGATATCATTATCATTGATAAAAAATTATGGTTAAAAAAGTGAGTCAATTAGATAAGAAAGTTGTTCCTTTTATTGAATTAGCTGTGTTTTTATAAATAGTTATAAAATGGAAACACAATCCCATGGGGCAAAAATATGAAACCCCATTCACCTTTCCCATACAACAACTGTCTGCTTTTATAGTGCTTCTTTTTTCACGAAATCATATGAGGATACTATAGAAGTTTTAATTTTTCTTTCCAAATACCAGATCATAAAGGTAAGCAGATAGAAAAATCAATTTTCTATAATAACCACTTATCGCAGTTGAATGCCATTTCTCGCAAAGTCTCTACGAATTTCCCAACATGATAGCCATCGCAAACCGCATGATGGCATTGGATAGCAAGGGGCATCATAATTTTACCGTTTTCATTTTTATATTTTCCAATGGTGAAAATAGGCAGAAGATAATTACCATCAGAGAAAACATTAATATTGAATGCTGTAAAATCCAGCCACGGAACACTGGAAATGTTAAAAGTATTGGGCGGTGTATGCTGCTGTGGAAAAAGACCTCTGCCTGTATACTGTGCCGTATCTTGCAAATATGCGCTGTAGAATGTATTGTAACAGCTATCATATTTTGTCCATACGGCTGAAAACGTTTCCGTGTTAGGATCCAAAACAGTATACATGGGATTGATGATCTCCCAATATCCCAAGCGATGATCATCACTCATAGTCATTCGAAACTCTGGTAACTGATTCACCACCGATGAAAGCATAAAAACTTGCGCAGGGTAGGATTTCATTCCACGCTCTTTTAGCCGAGTCAGTAGATTGGAAATGTCAATGTCTACCGTTATGCTATAGGAGCATGGAATGCTATTTTTATAATGTTCATAGTGTGCTTTTCTTGGCCATCGTTCCATTTGTATCTCAATAAAGTTCATTGTATCAGCCTCCTAAAAAATAAATAGTATTCAATTTTAAGAGGCGTCATTGCTTGTGTTTACCATGTTAACGCACCTTCTTCACTATTATAACCTTTTTAAATAAATAAACGAATGAATGACTTTATTTAATTTAAAGTTATCCACATATTTTTCTAAGAGGATACGTGGAAGGCATTATATCTTAAAACTCCATTTTTTCTTTCAAGTATGCGCTCAACTGTGCAATGGGCATTCTAACCTGCTCCATCGTGTCTCTGTCACGTACGGTAACACACTGATCTTCTTCGGATTCAAAATCATAAGTGATGCAGAAGGGTGTACCAATTTCATCCTGTCTACGGTAACGCTTACCGATGGAACCGGACTCATCAAATTCACAGTTAAACTCTTTAGAAAGCATAGCAAATACTTCTGTTGCCTTTTCGCTCAGCTTTTTGGAAAGAGGGAAAACTGCAGCTTTTACAGGTGCCAAAGCGGGATGGAAGCGCAATACTGTTCTTACATCCCCTTCACTAACCTCTTCTTCGTCATACGCCTCACATAAAAACGCTAAGGTAACACGGTCAGCACCTAAAGAAGGCTCAATGCAGTAAGGAATATATTTTTCATTCTTATCCTGATCATAATAGGTCATATCCTGACCACTAACCTCTTGATGGCATCTTAAATCGAAATTGGTTCTATCTGCAATTCCCCACAGTTCGCCCCAGCCAAAAGGAAACTTAAACTCAATATCTGTGGTTGCGTTGCTATAATGACTAAGTTCTTCTTGCTCGTGGTCACGCAGTCTGATGCTTTGTGCATCCATTTTTAATTTCAATAACCACTCCTTACAGAAGCTTCTCCAATACTCAAACCACTGTAAGTCAGTTCCTGGTTCGCAGAAAAATTCTAATTCCATCTGTTCAAATTCTCTGGTACGGAAAGTAAAGTTACCTGGTGTAATTTCATTACGGAAAGACTTACCAATCTGACCAATACCAAAAGGCAGCTTCTTTCTGCTGGTTCGCTGTACATTTTTAAAGTTTACGAAAATTCCTTGGGCTGTTTCAGGACGAAGATAAACCACGTTTTTCGCATCCTCAGTCACACCCTGAAAGGTTTTAAACATCAAGTTAAATTGGCGAATATCTGTAAAGTTATGGCTGCCACAGGAAGGGCAGGCAACCTGATGCTCGTCAATAAATTTCTTCATTTCATCATTGCTCCAGCCATCCACTGCCGCTTCGGGCATATTGTGCTGTGCAATATAATCCTCAATCAATTTATCTGCACGGAAACGCTCCTTGCATTCCTTACAATCCATCAAAGGATCACTAAAACCACCAACATGACCAGAAGCCACCCAAGTCTGAGGGTTCATCAAGATTGCGCAATCCACACCAACATTAAATGGGCTTTCTTGAATGAATTTCTTCCACCATGCTTTTTTTACGTTGTTTTTCAGCTCAACACCAATAGGGCCGTAATCCCAAGTGTTCGCCAAACCGCCGTAAATTTCGGAACCGGGGTATACAAAACCTCTATTTTTTGCCAATGCAACTACTTTTTCCATACTTTTCTCTGTCATAAAGCATTCCTCCTTCAAAAAAGTTGATAAGTTTTTTACCGAGGAAAGGCAATAAAAAAACTCCCCTCCCTCGCTGTAAAAGCAAGGGACGAAAGTCTATCTTCCGCGGTTCCACCCTTATTGATCTACGCAAAGCGTAAATCCACTCTTGTGAAGTCCTGCTCCAAAGTGCCCTTCACCGTACTCTGCTGTCTTCTTTTCACCCACCGAAGACTCTCTGAAAACATACTACGGATACTCCTCTTTTTCATTGCAGTTATTCAATTTAGCCATTATGCTAACACTTTCCCGCATTTCTGTCAATACCTATTTTATAAACTACAGTTCTTTGCTAAATTCTCGGCTTTTTAGCCGCACCCCCATATGTACCTCCAAATAGCGCCCCATCATGGTGTCCAACTGGCTCGTGGCTTCCTGAGAGAGGGTAAATGCAAAAACTTGTTTTCCTTCCCTTTCGGTAATGAACGAAATTGCCTTTTGCACTGCCCCAAGAATGGGAATCTCTCCACCAAAGCAATGGTCTTTACAAAGGAGCTCCCCCGCTGACTCGTTAAAATAAAGGGGTACGTCATCCCTACTACAAACCATACAGCCCTCATTAGATAATACACCGGAAAGCTGCGCATATTTCACCTCAAAAATGCGAGAAATAAGCCTTGGGGGCACTTGGCTTTTTTCCAGCATAGCCAAGGCATACAGCAAAAGTTTTAAGGCTTCATCCTGCTCCATCCCAGCAGGGCAAGTACGCTCTACCAGCTCCGTCAAATAGACAGCTTCTGCAAGACGATCCATATCCATCCGTATGCCATAAAAGCTTTCAATCAAATCAGCTTGGGTTAAGGAATAAAAACCTTTTCCTTCATACGCCATAAAATCGCAATAAGAAAAAAGCTGTGTGCCGGAAAGCAGCTTGCTTTTTGTGTTTTTTGCACCACGGGCATTGAGCATCACCCGACCGATGCCCTTGGCCAAAACCAAAATCCGTTTGCCGCTCTCGCCCACTTGGTTCTCTTGAATTACAACACCTCTAAAATGAACAACGCCCACTTTTTTCCCTCATTTTCTAATAAGACCTTGGGATGCTGTCCCGAACCCAATAAACGGGGTTTCAATCAGAGTTTTGGCTCTTGCTTTTTTCAAAAAGCAATGGGGTTTGGAGCAACGCCCCAAAGTCTTGTTAATAAAAATTTTTATTTTTTGAGCTGTCAGCAATCCTCCGTCGGGGATTTGGTCTATCTCCCAAATCGGATTTGTAACGCAAATAATCTTCAATCTGACCTGTTAGTACAAACTTTTGCCAGTATGCCTTTTTATTCCGCTCGTCCATAAAACCGTCCCCTTTCTTTCATTATGTTATGGAGCAATAACGAAAGCATACAGGTAAATTAATACCAGTGTCTCCAAAACAGAAAGGGTTCTTGATTCTATCAGACATTTCGTCTGTCATATCCAAAATTTTTCAGTAAAAAGTCGCTGTCTCGCCAATCCTTTTTCACCTTTACCCAGAGTTCTAAATAAATTGGTGAACCCAGCAATCTCTCCATATCTCTTCTGGCCAAAGAGCCAATTTTTTTCAACATAGCCCCTTGCTTGCCAATAATAATTCCCTTATGAGAATCTTTTTCGCAATAAATGGTTGCTTCCACATCCACCATATTTTGACCTTCACGCTTTTTCATAGACATGATTTCCACAGCGATTCCATGGGGTATTTCATCTTGAAGGAGATAAAGAGCCTTTTCACGGACAATTTCTGAAGCTATTTGACGCTCCGGCTGATCGGTAACCATATCCTCAGGAAAATACTGAGGACCCTCAGGCAAATACTTCTTAATTACATCCATCAATGCATCTGTATTACTGCCCTTCATTGCAGAAATAGGAACAACCTCCGCAAAGGTATACAACTTACGATAAGCCTCAATCACCTGCAAAAGCTTCTCTCGCTCAATGGTATCAATTTTATTAATAACCAAAACTACTGGTGTCTTTACGTTTTCCAATCGATCAATGACATATTGATCCATTTCCACTACTTTTTCCGTGGGTTCGATTAGCATTAAGACCAAGTCCACTTCATTAAAGGTATTCTCTGCAGAACGCACCATAAATTCGCCCAGCTTATGCTTGGGCTTATGGATTCCCGGTGTATCCAAGAATACACACTGAAAATCCTCTTTCGTTAAAATACTGGTGATTTTATTTCTTGTTGTTTGAGGTTTATGGGAAGTAATGGCGATTTTTTCCCCAATAAGGCAATTCATCAATGTGGATTTTCCAACGTTGGGTCTTCCAATCAAAGTAACAAAGCCGGAATGGAATTTTTTCATGCTTGTCCCTCCGCAATTTCTGCTGTAATGTAAGCTTTATATTCCGCTTCCTTCACATCCCAATCCTTTTGCATATCCAACAAAATCATGTATTGCAGCCAACGGTCATTTTTGGTGTCAATATCTTCTTGGGTTAAGCCCTTAATCAGAGTTAATGCCTGATAATATTTCATGCCTGCTTCCGCTGTCATATATTCAGATTGCATACCCAGCACAACACAAATCTTATTGGGCAAAGCATATCTTCTGATTTCTTCCTGCACACCCTCTGTGCTTTTACCCATTTGGCGCATAAATTCCAAAGCATTTTTATAATGTATCACATATTCACTTTCTTTAATTTTAACACGCTGTGCCTTCCAATTTTCCTCAATATACGACACCACTTCTTCCATGGTTTTTGCGTTTGGTTTCAATTCCACATGGGCAAATTTTTCTCTTAATGCATCCATTTTGATTCCTCCTATTTCTAAAATAAATCAGATATTTCTATTCATCACAACAATTGCTATTGTAAACTATTTAAGCTGTCAGGAAGCCGTTCCAAATTATCTCTTACAGTTCAATTTTGAATCCGCAAAGCAAACAAGTTGCTGCATGTCTTATGGAGTTTCAGTTTTAAACAGACTTTTTTCAGCCTTCGTTTTACAAAACATTTTTTTGTTCCCTTATTTTCGTTTTCTATTATATACGGATTATGTTATTTTCACAAGCAAACATAAGAAACATGGCTCAACCATGATAATTTTATATTATGTCCCAAAAGTGCTTTCTCGTCATTGCTTTATTACTTGTAGCTTCATCTTTTTAATTATTATTGTCCTTATCGTTCCTGAGCTCGTCCCATCTTTTTCTAATTGCCTTCATATCCTCCCATGCAGGGCGTTTTTTCTCCTCATCCCGCAAAAGTGCTGAGGGATGATAGGTAGCAATAAAGTCGTAGCCCAACTTTGAGAGCCAAACACCTCTTTGGCGTGTGATGCGAAAGGAAGAGTCGATGATGGTGGTGGCCGCAATTCTACCTAGGCAAACAATGATTTTGGGTTCAATCAATTTTAATTGATACCTTAAATAATTTAAACAAGCATCTTTCTCATCATCATAGGGGTCTCGATTCCCTGGGGGACGGCACTTCACAATGTTTGTAATATACACATCCTCCAAAGAAAGATCAACGCTTGCCAGCATTTTATCAAGAAGCTGTCCAGCAGGGCCAACAAATGGCTGCCCCTGCAAATCCTCTTGCTGTCCCGGCCCCTCCCCGATAAACAGTATATCTGCCTGAGGGTTACCCTTACCAATCACCACATGCGTGCGCAATTCCCACAACCTACACCTTTTGCAGTTATAACAAGCACCCTCTAGCGTCTCCCAGCTCTTTTGAGCCATAGCTCTCCCTCGCTTACTTTATGTCCTCACCACGAAAGCCCATCGGCAACAATTCTTTGAGTTTCATTACCTTCATGCCTTCTCTGTCGCTATCTAAAATTACTGTGCCCTCAGGCAAAAATTCATATAGTACCTGTCTGCAAATACCACAAGGTGCCGCATAGTCTCCCGAGCT
>JAEZPX010000040.1 GCA_023413275.1 Bacillota bacterium
ATTGATTGTAGGCCGCATCGAAGGTGTAGAGCGCCCTGCTCTTGGCACTTGCCTGCCTACAAAAACCGGTTTTACCTTTCTTCTGGATAGTGGCGCAAATGTGGATTGTAAGGCTAAATATCTGGAGCAATTCGCTAAGATGGGGTCTGTTTATATTGAGAATATTTTCGGCATAGCACAACCAAAGGTTGCTTTGGTAAACATCGGCGCTGAAAAAGAAAAAGGAAATGCGCTGACCAAAGAAGCATATGAGTTGTTGGAAGTCAGCGAAAATATTAATTTTGTGGGAAACATTGAACCACGAAACATCCCCTTTGGTGAGGCTGATGTCATCGTGTGTGATGGCTTTGTGGGTAATACCATTTTGAAGCTTAGTGAAGGCTTAAGCAAAACCTTGATTGATATTATCAAAGAAGAAATAACTGCAGGTTCCTATAAAATTGCCGCAGCAATGTTAAAAACACCTTTTCGAAATGTAAAAAAACGCTTCGACTCTGACGAGGTTGGTGGTGCACCGTTTATTGGTCTAAAGTCTCTCGTTGTGAAAGCTCATGGCAGTTCAAATGCAAGAGCCATCAAAAATGCCATTCGCCAGTGCGTATTATTTACAGAAGCAGATATTGTTGGCAAAATAAAAGATAAGTTATAATTTGCAATAGCTCTGGAATTATTGAAAAACACATTTGCCATTGTAAGATTGTTTTCTTTGCCCGCCTAATCAAACATAGGCGGGTTTTTACTGGAAACAGATCCAATCAACATACCTCCGCCTATATTTCACTGTTAATGTACATATAACTATTCTCTTTGTAAATAATCGAAATAAACTCTCTCCTTTCTACGTCTATGCTCAGCTATTCTCTTTTACTAGCACAGTAAGCAGCCACCTAGCGAACCCCCTTTCTTCCTCCCGAGTCTTCTAAATAAACAGAATCCTTTTATTTTTCATTACAATTCTCCGTAATACAACAAATGTCGAAAGCTTTCTGCCAACCACATCTTTTTATACCATCCCTACTTGTCTTTTTATGGTATAATATATTATAAAAATGAAATACCCTCTGGGAAAAGGAGATGTAAAAATGAAAACACTTGGAATCATAACGGAATATAATCCTTTTCACCTTGGACACCAGTATATGATAGAAGAGGCGAAGAGAAAAAGTGGCGCTGACCGTGTTGTGGTGGTAATGAGCGGTAGTTTTGTGCAACGAGGTGAACCCGCTTTTTTTGATAAATGGACCCGAGCCAAAGGAGCATTGCTCAATGGTGTAGACATGGTGCTGGAGCTTCCTGTTCTGTTTGCCACCGCAAATGCAGAAACCTTTGCTTCTGCTGCCGTTAGAATCTTAGAAGATACAGGAATTGTGGATATCCTTGCCTTTGGTTCAGAAAGCGGAAACCTTCCTGCCCTTCAGGAAGCGGCAAAATTGATGACAAACGAGACTGAGGAATATCGCTCTCTTCTTAAAACCCATCTGGATGAGGGTCTGTCCTATCCTAGTGCCCGTGCTAAGGCTATGGAAACCATCTCAAGTATTAATAGTGAGATTTTAAGTCAACCAAATCATATTTTAGCGTTGGAGTATTTAAAAGCTCTGGAGCGCTACCAATGTAATATGACTCCATTGGCTATCAAACGCGAAGGTGCCGCCTATCATAGCACCTCTTTGGAAAGTAAATTTGCTTCTGCATCAGCAATACGAACAGGAATATTAGAAGAGCAACTCACAGAATCATTTTCTCAAGTTCCTGAAAATTGTGCCTCTCTTTATAGCAAAGCTCTTTCCTTAGGAACAGCTCCAGTCCTATGGCAAAACTATGCAGGGCCGTTAAACTATAAATTAAGAACCATGTCATCAGAAGATATGAGACAAATCTTTGAAGTAACGGAGGGTCTGGAAAACAGAATTTTAAGATCAATTGATTCCGCCTACGAAATTGAAGATATTATTGATTTTGTCAAATCCAAACGCTATACCCGAACGAAAATACAGCGCATCCTCCTTCATGTTCTATTGGATATCAAAGGGGCTGAGGTTGCATATTTTATGAAAAAACCTTATATGCCTTACATACGTGTATTAGGATTCCGCAAAGAAAATGCCGATTTGTTAGGGGATCTTACAATGAACGCCAAATGCCCTGTTTTGACTAATTTAAAAAAGGCTCCTGAAATTCTCAATGAAGATGGCCTGCACCTGCTGGCACTGGAAAAAACCGCCACTGATTTATATGCAATGGCATCCCCCACCCCTCTTTATCGTGGGGCTAATCAGGATTTTACTATGCCGATGGCGATTCTATAACATAAAATTTTACTCTGTTTAAATTATAACTTGAAAATAAAAGGAACCTCCATCATACGCTTCATCACGCCATTTACTGTCTTACTTTCTTTTAACTTGCCCTCATACAACAGTGTTTGTAGGCATAAATTGTAATAATACAGAATGGAAGAAGCATTAAAATGAAAAAAAACTCCTTTGTTATCCTTTGTACCTGTTTTCTAATTTTCGCCTTACTGCGCTATCCTCAGGCCATGTTGGCAGCAAGTACAAAGGGTGTCATGCTATGGTTTAATCAAGTTTTGCCCTCCTTATTCCCATTTATGGTGGCCTGTGGGCTATTGTTACGGATGGGTGCTGCGGAATCAGTGGGAGAATGGCTAAGACCTCTGATGAGACCCCTCTTTGGTCTTCCGGGAATTGCTGCATTCCCTTTTTTTCTTGGAATATTTTCTGGTTATCCCATGGGGGCGAAAATAACCGCCTCATTGTATTCAGAAAAGAAAATTTCACTTTCACAGGCAGAACATATTTTATCCTTTTGTAATAATCCCGGCCCACTGTTTCTGGTAGGAACAGTAGGTGCCGCTTTTTTTCAAGCACCTTATTGGGGATACATCTTCTTGCTCTGCTGTTTTTTAGGTGCAGTTGCAACGGGAATCTTGTTTCGCCTGTTTTATCCCCATAATGCTGGAGATGATTTTGTTCTTTATCATAAAAAAAGCCCTGCGTCTATCACCCAATGTCTCCCTCAAACCATTGCCGATTCCATGGATACCGTCACGCAAATCGGAGGTTATATTATCCTTTTTGCCGTTTACGTGGAGGCTTTTCAGCAAACTGGTTTACTACATCTCATTGCAAAAGCCTTTTCTTTTTTACCGTTCTCTGTGGATTTTTTTTCAGGGGTTTTGGGTGGATTGCTAGAGATGACCAACGGAGCATTTCTCTTAAGCTATGCTCCAGACCCATTGATTTATAGACTCACCGCTACCTGTATGCTGGTGGCATTGGGAGGTCTGTCCATTTTATGTCAGACTATGGGGATATTAAGAAATGTACCCATTAAAAAAAGCCGCTATCTTACGGCTAAAATTTGTAATAGCATATTTAGTGGTATGTTTTTTTATATCTCATTTCCATTTATAGAAAAATACGTACAAAAAACAGTTCCTACCTTTACTATGATGGCAGAAACTGAATTCTACTTTCCCGTTTCATATTTAAAATACAGTCTTTTATTTCTTTTCTTTGCAGTTGTATACTCTCTACGGCAAAAACAATAGGATTATTTGCCTAAGCGCAGTTCTTGAATATTTTCAGCTAACACGTTCAGCGTTTGGGCAAAATAATCATCGGTTTTTATACTCTCACTGTAAACAACGGCTTTCAATTCTTTTAGCTTTCCCTCTGCATCAGCCAAAACACCCTCTGCGTACTCCATGGCACCTAAGCGCATTTCCTTGGAGGTTTTTTTTGCTGAATCAATAATGGCCGCTGCCTGCTCATACGCCTTTTTCGTTACCTCATTATCGTCAACCATTCTCACCATGCGATCTTCTGCATTTTTCAACAGCTCATCCGCTTCCCTTTGGGCATCTATCAAAATCTTATTTCTTTCCTCAATGACCCATTTAGACTGCTTTAATTCATTGGGAAGCTTCATGCGGATTTCGCTGATAATATCATAAATTTCGTCTTTATCAACAGATACCTTGTTGCTAAAAGGCACCCCCTTGCTACTATCTAAAATCTCTTCCAATTCGTCTAATAATTGCAAAACAGAATCCATAGCATTCCCTCACTTCTTATATTTTTCTAAAATAAAAGGCTTAATTTGCTGAGGAACCATAAAATCAATATTCCCACCAAAAACTGCAACTTCTTTAACATTTGTGGAACTTAAGCAAAGATGATCCTCATCCGCCGCTAAGAAGACCGTTTCCATATCTTTCCCTAGCTTACGGTTGATTAAGTACATCTGATATTCCACTGCAAAATCCATTGTATTGCGAAGTCCTCTCACTGCTGCTGTTGCACCAACTTCCTTTGCAAAGTCAGCTAAAAGCCCACGAAAAGAGGCAACTTCAATATTTTCCATTTCAGAAAGAACCAATTCCAATTGTTCTTTTCTCTCTTCTACTGTAAATAAGGAGCATTTATTGGGATTTTCCAAAACCGCTACAACCAAAATATCAAACAGCTTTGCCGCTCGCCTGATAATATCCATATGTCCTAATGTGATAGGATCAAAGCTTCCTGCGTAAATAGCTTTTCTCATAAATTTTCTTCCTCCAGGCACAGAAACGTCATAACCGTTGTTCTGTACTCTTTTTCGCGTAAAACCCGAAGCCCGGGTATGGGAACAAGGGGGATTTGTGCCGCGCGTTCAACAATTATATAACCATCTTTTTTCAGCAACCCGCCTGTGACAATTTCTTTGAGTGCGGACTCTGTAAGCCCTGCTGCATAAGGCGGATCTAAAAAAATAATATCAAATATAGCTTCTTCCTTTGAAAGCTGAGTCAAAGCCTGAAGAACCTCTAAACCCAATACTCTCCCTAGCTTGTCCAATCCGGTATGCAGTAGGTTTTCTTGAATAATCTGTTGACACTGTGGATTATTCTCTACAAAAACTGCCTTCGACGCTCCTCGGCTTAATGCCTCAATGCCAATGGCTCCACTTCCGGAAAACAAATCTAAAAAATCTGCCTCTGGCAAATCAAAAGCAATGATATTAAATAAAGTCTCCTTTATCCTGTCTGTGGTAGGTCTTGTGGATAAACCTTCAATTGTTTGCAGTTTTCGTCCTTTTGCCAACCCAGAGATTACTCTCATAACATACCACCTGCTACTTTCCGTTTCGTTACATCATTCTTACTATATCAAAAATCTTAATAAAACACAATAAAAAACTCTTTCATTTTCTTTAACTATAGGGGTTTTGCCTTAATATGAAGTGTATTTTAAAAACATACCCATTTTTTTCATTGTACCAAAAATAGATAAATAAAGCTAAGAACATAATTTTCCATTACAACGTTTTTAGGTTATCCAGCTGGCCAAGAAAAGTAGTATTACTTTTAAAGCACCGTTGGTATTTATTTTCCTCTTTTGCCGTATTTATTCTTATAAAAAAAGGCCATACCAAATTGGTACGACCTAAATTTTTACTATCAATCTTTTTGTTTGTCTCCAGGCAACCCTGCATACACAAAACCTGTTGCTGCATCAACTGAAATCAGAGCGTCACAGGGAATAAAGTCTGTAACCTTCGCATTGCAAATAATTACGGGAATATTCAATGCTCTTCCTGCAATCTCCGCATGACAGTTGTCACTATGATCCAAAGGTCCAACAATAATGGCTGATGCCTTTTGAATATATGGCATAAAATCGTTGTCCGTAGAAGTTGCAACTAAAATGTCTCCCTTTTGAAAGTTGCGCTCTATATCCTCCCGAACCTTGATGACTCTTGCTCTGCCACTGGCTTTTTTGTTGCCTACGCCAATTCCTTTGCATAGCACATCTCCAACAATATCCACTCTAAGGGTATTGGTAGCGCCGCTTACACCTAATGGCATACCAAGTGCCATAACAACGGTATCACCGTTTTTCACCAGTCCGCTGGCTTGGATGATATTCATACCGGTGTCGAAAACTCTCCCCTGAGGAAGCTTATCCTTATGCAGCATTGGTTTACAGCCCCATACCAGATTAAGCTGACGCCAAACTCGCTCCGTCATGGTTGCCGCAACAATCGGGCAAACAGGTCTATGTTTGGATATCATTCTGGCTGTAAAACCGGACTGTGTAATGGTACAAATGCACGCTGTATTTAATTCAGCTGCAGTGCTGCAAGCTGCGAAGCTAATGGCATTTGTGATATTTGTTGTAACGCCATCTGGCTGTCTGGTTAACAACTTGCTGTAGTTGATACTGCTTTCTGTTTTTTCAGCAATACGAGCCATGGTTGCAACTGCTTCAAGAGGATAATTTCCTGCTGCGGTTTCCCCCGAAAGCATAATGGAATCGCTTCCGTCAAAAATAGCATTGGCAACATCATTTGCCTCTGCACGTGTAGGTCTGGGGCTATTCACCATGCTTTCCAGCATTTGTGTGGCAGTGATAACTGGCTTGCTTCTCTGGTTGGCCTTTGCTATCAGTTGCTTTTGAACCAAGGGAACCTCTTCAGGGTGAATTTCCACACCCAAGTCACCTCTGGCAACCATAATTCCATCGGAAACCTCTAAAATTTCATCAATATTGTCTACGCCTTCTTGGTTTTCAATTTTCGCAATAATATGGATACCGTCGCCACCATTTTTCTCCAATACTCTTCTGATTCTTGTTACATCGGCAGCAGAGCGAATAAAAGATGCTGCTACTATATCAAATCCGTTTTTAATCCCGAATTTTAAGTCTTCTATGTCTTTCTCTGTTAAGGCAGGCAAATTCACTCTTATTCCTGGAAGATTCACCCCTTTTTTGGAACCAACCTTGCCACCGTTTATAACGGAACACTGTACCTCAGGTCCTACGATACGATCAACCTTAAGCTCAATCAAACCGTCATCAATCAGGATACGAGAACCAATCTGCACATCTTTAGGCAAATCTAGATAGGTTACAGATACCTTTTCCTTAGTACCCTCTACATCCTCAGTGGTTAACGTAAATTTCTCTCCCTGCTCCAGAATAATTTTACCCTCGGCAAAGGTTTTAATTCTGATTTCAGGGCCTTTTGTGTCCAGTATTAAGGGAATGGGTACACCCAATTCCTCTCTTGCCTGCTTTAGTTTTTTAATCATCTCCCCATGAGATTCATAAGTCCCGTGGGAAAAATTCACACGAGCGGCGTCTAACCCATTTTGAATTAAACTTTTCATAATCTCAACACTATCCGTTGCCGGCCCCAGTGTGCATACAATTTTTGTCCTGCGCATTGCAGTACCTCCTCTTTCTGTACAATTAATAATATAAAACAATTAAAATCCTTGGATAAGAGAAAACTTTCTGCAAATTCCTTTGCAGTGAACTCTATCCTTATTGAACATTTCTTAAATTTCCATTGGCAGCAGTAAAATATTCCACTGCCAATCGTCCCAAGTTCTCTTGAAACCAATAAAAAATGTCCAGAAATAAGCAGAATTTTAATTATATAGCAAGAATTTTAATTACGTTGTAAATATCCTGATCTAAAGTTTTCTCCATCCCCAAAGATTCTTCAAGACCAATGATTTCATATTTCCCCTTGTTAAAGCAGATAACTTGATTCTCTTTTCCTTCCAAAATGGCCTTTACGGCATGATAGCCCATCATGGAAGCATGCATACGGTCAATTGCTGTGGGGCTACCACCTCTTTGCAAATGGCCTAGTATGGTTGCTCTGGTTTGAATACCTGTAATATCCTGAATATCCTTTGCCAGTTTCTGGGTGCCACCAACACCTTCTGCGACCACAATTAAGTTATGTCGCTTACCAATGCTTCTATTTTCCAAAATCTGCTGAATCACCTTCTGACTGTCGATGATATCCTTCGCTTCCGGAAACATAACATCTTCTGCACCGCCAACCATACCGCACCATACAGCGATGTAGCCTGCATCACGTCCCATAACTTCAACTACAGAACAGCGTTCATGGGAGCTGGACGTATCTCTCAGCTTATTCAAAGCATCCATACCAGTATTTACAGCGGTGTCAAAACCGATGGAATACTCTGTGCTGTTCATATCTAAATCAATGGTAGCGGGAATCCCAATGCAGTTAACACCAAGCTTTGCCAGCTCTGCCATACCTCTGTAAGAGCCGTCCCCACCAATAACCACCAAGGCATCTAAACCTAAAATTTTGTAAATTGCTGCAGCTTTATTCAGTCCCTCTTGTGTCATCATTTCAGGGCATCGCGCTGTATGCAAAATGGTCCCGCCTAAGTTCATCACATTAGATACGTCCTTGCTGTACATCTCCTTGATTTCGCCATTTAAGAGTCCGTTATAACCTTTGCGGATACCAATCACCTGAATATCATGAAAGAGTGCTGTTCTTACAACTGCACGAATGGCAGCATTCATACCGGGAGCATCCCCCCCGCTGGTCAATACGCCAATTTTGCGAATCTTTTTCTGCTCCATCACATTTTCCTCCAATCCCAAAATTATTCCTTCTCAAAATTTTCTGACTGAATCACCCCAAATTGGGTATAGATCTCTGCCTCACCTCTTATTTTAATGGCAGACGTATTCGTGGTAAATTGGGCAATTAAAACCTCACCCTTGTCGAGTTTTTCCGTATGATGAATTTTCGTAACTTCGCCACGGGTTACTCCTATAATACTTACGCCCTTTTCTAAGGCTTTTACGCATATATAAGGGGTATTTTCCATGTCCTTTTCATTCATACGCAATTCCTCCTAACCTTCCTTCATCACCACGTTACCCTCACCCAGCAAAAGCTTTAACTCCTCCTGCATATCCAAGGAACCGTCCACCCAATTCTTTTTATCCGCTTTTCTTTTTTCCTTTGTACTTTCTTGATAAATATAAACAGGTATTTCTCCACAATAACGGCCTAAAATCGCCGTTATCTGCTGTAAAGGAACCTCTCTATCTTTCTCAATTTTCAGCCATACCGATGAAGTGATTTTCTCATTCTCCGCTGGCTTTGTCTCCTCCAAATGTAATATTTGCATTTGAGATGCAATTACCTTTGCCTCTCCATCAGCCGATACATTTGAACGGCCTT
>JAEZPX010000095.1 GCA_023413275.1 Bacillota bacterium
AAGAATAAAAGCAAATTTACCTTTTGCCTTTATTCCTGTTGTAGTTTTTTTCATCATACATCAATCCTTTTTCAATCGACTTTTAAATTTTAAAAAACCGGAATTATTGTCTTCATTTGTTGTATCCGCCGCATATTGCACTGTATAACTTTGCTTGGGTACATCTATGTATACGATTTGGTAAGGCTGAGGTTCTGCCATACCTAAGCGTGTTGTTGCCTGCTCCTTAATATAACCCAAATCAATCTGCTCTGTTAGCTCTGCCTCTAAAATGGCGTTGCTTGCTTTCAAATCAGCAAGTTGATTTTTCTCTTTTCGAAGCTCAACTCTTTCATTGGCCACTCTTACGTTCATTCCCATGAAAACAATGCTTCCAGCAAAAAGAAGAAGCATAATTATAATCAGCTTAAAGGCAGTAATTCTACTTTCTCTATTTTCAGCCTTTTGGGCTTTTTCCTCGGCAATACGATTTTTTTCATCTTCTTCGTCTGTATAATAAGGAATATATTCCGGCTGTACGTCATATGCAACGTTGCCATAGGCATAGTAGGAGGAACCTTTAAAATTATTTCCATATCTGTCATATTTTTTCGCTGCCATGCCAATACCCCTTTCTATTTTAATTTTCTACCCCCTCCAATACACGAAGCTTGGCGCTTCTGGCACGAGGGTTCATTTCCAACTCTTCCTCACTAGATACAATTGGTTTTCTTGTAATCACTTTGCCTGTTCGTTTTTTTCCACACATACAAATAGGAAATTGAGGGGGACAAACACAGGGGTTCTCTTGCTTTCGAAAAGCCTCTTTTACAATTCTGTCCTCCAGAGAATGAAAGGTGATGATACAAAGCCTTCCACCGGGATTCAGTCTATTTGCCACTGCATCAATAGCTTGTTGTAACACCTCTAGCTCACCATTTACCTCAATGCGAATTGCTTGAAAGGTTCTCTTGGCGGGATGAGGGCCATCCTTTCTGGCGCCCTTTGGCACTGCCTTTTTAATCACTTCAACCAATTCGCCCGTAGTCTCGATGGGCTTATCTTGCCTTTCCTGTATGATAAACTGGGCAATTCTTCTTGCCCAACGTTCCTCGCCATAGTTGAAAATAACACGATTCAGCTCGTCCTCATTATATTCATTGATGATGGTATACGCAGAAAATGCATTGGTTGTATCCATTCTCATATCCAACGGTGCATCATGCTGATATGAGAAGCCCCTTTCCGCTTCATCCAGCTGATGAGAAGAAACTCCTATATCCAAGAGCATTCCATCAATTCTGTCAATACCCAGTCCATCCAAAATGCTGCCGATATTCCCAAAATTATTATGGACAAAAGTGATTTTATCCAAATGCTCCTTTAGTCTTTCCTTTGCCGCCTTATGGGCATTCAAATCCTGATCAATACAAATCAATCTGCCTGTTGTCAGCTTTTTTGCAATCTCTAAGGAATGACCGCCACCGCCCATTGTTCCATCTACATAAACCCCATCAGGCTTAATTTTTAAATTTTCAATGCACTCCCATAGGAGTACGGAAACATGATGAAATTCCAAAATGGCCACCTTGGACAACGCAATCACGCCATCCCTATCCTTTCTGATTTACGTTATACTCGTAAAATATTCTTAACTCATTTTATTTAGGAACGACCACAACCTCAAAAGACATTTTCACTCAAGGTTTATCCCTCTGTCGTAATCAAATTCCTAAATTCTCCATTTCAAAAGCTAATTCATTGCTGATGAAATTTTCTTCGTTGTTATATTCAGCCCAATCATCCTTATTCCAAATTTCCACACGATTGTTGACGCCAATAGAAACAACGTCCTTTTTTAATCCTGCATATTCTCTAAGATTTGCAGGCAAATTTATTCTTCCCTGATTATCTAAATCGCATTCGATGGCGCCTGAAAAGAAAAAGCGGACAAACTTTCTTGCACCACTGCTGGTCAAAGGCAGTTGTTTCAATTTTTCTTCAAAAATTGCCCACTCACTTTTGGGATATGCAAACAAGCAATTATCCAAACCTTTGGTTACCACAAAATGTTCACCTAAGCCATCGCGAAATTTCGATGGCACAATTAAGCGCCCTTTGGAATCTATTGAATGTTGAAATTCGCCGAGAAACATTTTGTAGTCACCACCCTTCGCCCTTTCAGGGAAAAACAGGGCAACCAAAACCATTTTCGCCCACTTTCCACCACTATTAACCACATTGTAATATATTTAACGGAAATAGGCAAGCCCCATAGTACAAAAAAATTCTGCCGTTTTCAGAAAAAAACCTTGATAATTCAATGTTTATACTCATATAAGAGAATATTTCAACGAGAAACGACAATTTATTTCCCTACCACTATCCACCCACCAAAATTTAAAAAGCATGAAGTATCTAAGTAGAAATATTTTACGGTTCTCTCCACTTTTCTCCCCATGCACGAAAAAAGCAGGTACTGCTTATGCAATACCTGCAAATTAATAATATTATTTTTTATATGCCTGGGCAAGCTTTTCAAAGGATGGAAGCGCTCTCTCGATGACAGTTCTTGCCACACAATAAGCAATCCTAACATAGCCCTTACACCCAAAACCTCTACCCGGTGTCATCAAAATACCGAATTCTTTAGCCTTATTTACAAAGGCAACATCATCTTCTTCCAACGCCTTTACAAAGAGGTAAAAGGCACCTTGTGGTTTTGCACATTCAAAACCGTAGCTGATTAGAGCATGATACAGAATCTCTCTGTTCTTATCATAAAAAGCAATGTCCGACTTTTCTTCACAGCATCTTGCTACAACCAATTGCTGTAATGCAGGGGCATTGACAAAGCCAAGCACACGGTTAGCTACCCCTGCGCCATAAGCCACATCCTCAAAGTCCTCCACCGAAGAAGGGATTGTTAAATAACCAATTCTATCCCCCGGCAAGGAAAGGGATTTTGAGAAGGAGTATGCAACAATTGTATTATCATAAATCCTTGGTATGTAAGGCACTGTCACGCCATCAAAAACCAATTCCCTGTATGGCTCATCTGAAATCAAATAAATGGTAGTTCCAAATTCTTTTCCCTTCTTATTTAAAACCTCTGCAACCTTTTTCAGGATTTCTTCATCATAAACCACACCTGTGGGGTTATTGGGGTTGTTAATGATAATTGCCTTTGTTTTGGAAGTGATTGCTTCTCCCAATTGGTTGGCATCAGGTAAAAAAGAAGGAATATTGGGCGCAATGGAAATCAAACGTCCACCTGCATTGGCAACATATACATCATATTCTGAAAAATAAGGTGCAAAGGTCAAAACTTCGTCCCCTTGATCTAGGAGCACTTTTAATATAACATTCAAGCCCCCCGCCGCACCTGTGGTCATAATAATATTTTCCCCTGTATATTCTTCCCCAAAACGGCGATTTAAGCTTTCTGCGATAGCCTGACGTACCGAGGGTATGCCTGCACCGTCAGTATAGCTGTGCAGCGCCAAGGAATCCATATTCTCCAGCAATTCAATTGCTGTTTGATTGACCGAAATAGGTGCCTTTACGTTGGGGTTGCCAATGCCAAAATCAAAAACATTTTCATCTCCCAATAGTTTACGCAGTCGTGGGCCTTCCGTAAATAGTGCGCTAATCGCAGCACTTTTATCTACCAATTCCTTCATATTTTTTGAAATCATTGCTTCTTCCCCTCCCCCAACTTTCTTTCCAGTAAAAACAGCATAGCTTCTTTATATCCCAAAAAGCCTTTCCCCATAATGGTTTTGACACAAGCCTTTCCTGCATAGGAATTCTGGCGAAAATCTTCTCGCTGGCTCACATCAGAAATGTGCACCTCTACTGCAGGCAGATTTACCGCCTTCAAAGCATCCAAAATGGCGACGCTGGTATGGGTATAGGCGGCAGGGTTTATCACAATCCCCTCTGTTTTGTCAAAGTAGGCCTGCTGTATGCGGTCAACCAGATCACCCTCATGATTGGATTGAAATACTTCCATCTCAATGCCTTTTTCCTTGGCCGTTTCTTCAATGAGATGCACCAAGTCCTCATAGGTTTCATTTCCATAAATCCCTTTTTCACGAATACCAAGCATATTCAGGTTTGGTCCGTTCAGCACAAGAATCTTCATACCATCGCTCCTTACATTTCTGAATAGCATCCCAAGAAGGATAATTGTTCTGCGGATAATTCCATATCCTTCAGCAGTGTCAATACATAAGGTGAGAATACAGAACCTTCGATGTCAAAATAAAAGCGGAATTCAAAATCTTTACCGGGTATTGGGCGGCTTTCCAGTTTGGAAAGATTCAGACCTTGGCATGCAACTTTCCCAATCATTTCATGAAGAGAGCCCGGTCTATGCTCTACAGAAAGCATTAAGCTTATTTTGTTTGCGCCGGCATAAATCTCCATATTCTTTGCAATACAAATAAAGCGAGTATAGTTATTGGCATTATTCTGAACATCCTCTTTCAAAATATCTAAGCCATAGAGCTTTGCGCATTCAGGCGAGGAAAGTGCCGCTATATCAGTACGGTCACATTCTGCAACATATTTTGCCGCTGTAGCTGTATTTTCAAACACAGTAACTTTTACATTAGGTAAGGATTTCAAAAATTCACTGCATTGCTGTAAAGCTTGCTCATGAGAGATGATTTCTTTGATGTTGGAAAGCTTATTGCCTTTTTTTGTTACAAGAGCATGATTGATATGCAATTTCAAGCTCTTTACCACATAAAATTTATGGCGAACCATCAAATCATACACCTCTGTTACTGAACCAGCAGAGCTGTTTTCAATGGGCAATACACCATATTGGCAAAGCCCCATTTCTACCGCATTGAACACGCTTTCAAAGCTATTGAAAAACATAGTGTTTGGCATAGAGAAAAGCTTGCCGCATGCTCGCTCTGCATAAGACCCCTCCACTCCCTGGCAAGCAACAACTGCTTTTCTGGGGAACTCCAGTTTAGGCTCTTGAATGTTTGCAAGAATTTCTTGAGAAAGAGGTGTTTCTTTTGTTAAGAGTCCTGCCTGATAGCTTCTGCTGACTTCAAACATGGTGTGATACAGGGTTTTAATATATAATTCAAATTCTTCTCCCGCTTGTTCCATCACCCGTTGTAGTACTTGATTCTCTCTCTTCTGATCCAAAACAGGCAGGTTTTTTTCTGCTTTCGCCTCTGCAATTTTCGCTGATGTCTGCATACGTTCTACAAACAGTTTGGCAATTTCATCATCAATTTCATTTACTCTTAATCTTAAAGCCTCTAAATCCATCTTTCGTTCCTCCTTAAATATAGCACTTCCTCAATGGTCGCTATTCCTAATTTAAATGCACTGTGTAAGCTACAATGTACACTACACTTATGCTGTATTTCTCAAAACACATATAAGTAAAAATAAGTTATAAAATCTTTTCCTCATTAAATTTTGCAAAAAAATTTCATCGAGTCCAAAGTGTATTTTTATTATTTGTTTTCCTCATATAAATCCAACAGGGCAATAGCCATGGCCGCCTCCACACAAGGGACTGCTCTGGGGACAATACAAGGATCATGCCGCCCTACCACCTTTAAAGGGGCATCTATTCCTTCCTTAAAACTCACAGTAGACTGCTCTTTGCTAATAGATGGGGTTGGCTTAAATGCGGTTCGAATGACCAAGGGCATTCCAGTGGAAATACCGCCTAAACTACCACCATGATGATTGGTTTTCGTCTTAATTTCATCAGTTTCTTCTATATAATAAAAGCTATCATTGTTTTCCGATCCTAATAGCTCCGCTACGCCAAAACCATCACCAAACTCTACACCCTTTACTGCGGGAATTGCAAATAAGATAGAAGATAGCTTACTTTCCAAACCATCAAACATAGGCTCGCCAATGCCCAACGGTAATCCAATGGCAACACTCTCAATTACGCCGCCAACTGAATCCCCTTGCTCCCTGGCCTTTTGAATAATTTCCTGCATTTTCTCTACCATCCCATCATCAATTGTGGGAAAAGTCTTTTCAGAAATTCGTATCAGCTCATCTTTTGTAATATTAACCGGATTGAAGCTTTCATCTTTCCCTTCATGAATAGAAAGGATATGCGCACCAATGGTAATGCCTCTACGCTCCAATATCTGCAAACATACCGCCCCGGCAAAGCATAGGGGTGCTGTCAATCTACCCGAAAAATGACCGCCACCACGGTGGTCTTGAAACCCATGATATTTCATTTCTGCAGTGAAATCCGCATGGCCGGGTCTTGGCATATCTTTCAACTGGTCATAATCTTTGGATTTAGTATTTGTGTTCTCAATCATTGCACAAATGGGTGCGCCACAAGTTCTACCCTGAAACAAACCCGAAACCACTCGAACCTGATCCCCCTCTTTTCTAGGGGTAGAATAGGAATTTTTGCCGGGGGCTCTGCGATCTAAAAATCCCTGTGCTTTCTCTAAGTCTATTTCTTCTCCAGCAGGCAACCCATCGATCACAACCCCGATGGCATCGGAATGGGATTGTCCAAAAATGCTGATTTTCACCTTGTTTCCATAGTTAGAAGACATCCGCCGCACCCCCTAAACGTGTAAATTCTGCAAAGAACGTGGGATAAGATTTTGAAACAGCTTCCGCCCTTTCTATCACCGCTTCCACGCCCAATGCCGCCGCCGCAATTGCAAGGGACATGACAATGCGATGATCATCGTAGGAATCTAAAATCACTTCCCCCTCAGGGTGCACGCTACCCCCTTCAATCTTAATAGACTCCTGCTGTTCCGCCACACGTACTCCAAGCTTTTGCAAGCCTTCTGCCATCGCGTTCAGACGGTCACTTTCTTTCATTCTCAGTCTACCCGCATTATAAATAATTGTTGTTCCCTCTGCTAATGCTGCTGCTACACAAAGGGCAGGAACCAAATCAGGAATCTGGGCGGCATCAATGGTAATTCCTTTTAAATTACCTCCACAAACCCTAACTTCATTTTCGCCCCAAGCAACCTTTGCTCCAAACTGCTCCATTAGATCAACAATCTCTTTGTCTCCCTGACAGGAATTCTTGCGTAAACCAGTGCAGGTGATATCTCCACCAATACCTCCGGCCACAACCCAAAATGCAGCACCTGACCAATCACCCTCTGCGGAAACTTCAAGGGGTGAGCGATAAGTTTGTCCCCCTCTTATTTTGAAACCCCAGTCTTTCTCTTCTATTTCAATTTGAAAGAGTCTCAAGGTATCTAAAGTCATATCTACATAACCCCTAGATTCCATTTTTGTGGTTAGTCGTATTTCGCTGTCTTCCTTTAAAAGAGGTAAAGCAAATAAAAGACCTGTTATGAACTGAGAGCTAATATTTCCCGGTAGTGTGTAAACGCCACCTCTAATTTGCCCCGCCATCACCAGCGGTAAGTTATTTTCCTTTACTAAAGAGCCATGGGCTCTAAGTTCCTCCAATAATACATCAATGGGTCTTTCTGGCAGCCTTCCTTGACCCTCTAGAATTGCATGTTTCCCCAATCCAGCCACAATTGGCAGCAAAAAACGAAGGGTGGAACCACTTTCAACACAGTCCAACACAATATCATCTGCTTGCCCATCCCAAAGGGGGGTAATCTGGATGCCGTCATTGTCTCGTAAGACCTTGCATCCCAATGTCTCAAGACAATTTTTTGTAGCCTCTATATCATTCGACCAGCCCTCTAAGAAAATTTTTGTAGGTTTATCTGCCAAAGCCGCCCCTATCAGCAAACGATGGGCGTCGGATTTGGAAGAAATCACTTTTATATTTCCCTTAAGAATGCTTTGTCCGATTTTAATATTCAATCACTTCACCTACTTTTCATGGCCTCCGCCACCAATTGCTCTACTTCCTCAACAGGAATTTTTTCAATACGGCATTGTCCAATTTTTTCGGGGAATACAAAGCTAATAGCTCCACCCCTTCTTTTTTTATCCATTAACGTTCCCTGAGCAATCTGCTGGGCAGAAAACTCGGTTTTCACTGGCAACCCATTTTTCGTTAATGCCTTGCGAATGCGTTCTGCCAAACCACTTTCTGCCAAACCTCTAGCTTCGGCAGCATTGGCAATTAGGTAAAGCCCGATGGCAACCCCATGACCATGGGAAATGGAAAAGTCGCTTAGTTTTTCTATGGAATGTCCTAAGGTATGCCCTAAATTCAACAACTGACGTTCTCCATTGTCAAACTCATCCCGCATTACAATATCTCTTTTCATAGTCACACATATTTCAATGATTTCTTCCAAGTCTTGGGTAAAATCTAATGACGCGACCCTGTTAAATAAATCTTCATTTCCTATAATTCCGTACTTCAAGGTCTCAGCAATGCCATCGGCAAAAACTTCCTCTGGGAGAGCTTGCAGGGTATTGGTATCGCAAAGAACCAACTTCGGCTGATAAAATGCTCCAGCCATATTTTTTCCCGCCTTTAAATCAATGGCAGTTTTCCCTCCTACAGAGGAATCTACTGCCGCCAAAAAAGTGGTGGGGATTTGCACAAATTCAATTCCTCTTTGATAAACTGCAGCTGCAAAGCCTGCCATATCCCCTACGACACCGCCACCCAAAGCAACAACAATATCTTGTCTTGTTATTTCACGCTCTGCCAGAAACTCTAAGATTTCACTTAGGGTGCCGATATGTTTTGAACCTTCTCCCCTTGGAAACACAAATTTGCAAAAATCAAACCCTGCATTTGTTAATGAATGGGCAACGGTGGCAGAAAATAAGGTGTCTACTTTGTCATCTGTTATCATTGCCACTTTGCAAGGAGACATACGGCTTGCAATTTCTTTGCCAACTTGTGTTAAGAGACCTTTTCCAATTAATATATCGTACTGGGTAGATGTATTTACTTCGACTTTTTTCATATGGGCAACCCCTCATTCAAATTCCTTTATATCGTCTATTGCTAGGCGTTTTTCCTTACCCTCTTTTAGAATTGCCTTTAATTTCTCCCCATCTTTTTCTCGTATTGCTTTGCTGTAAACCTGCAAACGTTCAATCAAGCCATCAATTTCATCTGCAAGAAAATCGCTGTTATCTAAAAACAATTCCGTCCACATGGTTTCATTGAGCTTTGCCACACGGGTCATATCATGAAAGCTTCCTGCTGAAAACCCTTTAAATTTAGGGGATAATTCACTTTTGATGTATGCGCTGGAAACAACGTGAGCCAATTGAGAGGTATATGCAATCATTTGGTCATGTTCTGCATCGGTGGCAACTTGCATTTTTGCAAAACCAAGACTTTTAAAGAAGAAACTTAACTCATTCATAGGTGCAATATCCGTTCCTGTATAAGGTGTTAAAATCATTGTTGCACCTTCAAATAAGTCGGGGGTTGAATACGTAAAGCCACTACGCTCAATTCCAGCCATAGGATGGGCACCGCAGAAAATGAATCCATTTTCTGCTGCCACCTCCTGCAATGGTTGGCAAACACCCCGTTTAATGCCTGCACAGTCAACAACCATCGCACCCTTTTTAAACTGGGTAGCAAATTTTTTTACATAATCTACCGTTGCACCTGGATATAAAGCGATCAAAACCAAATCGCAGTTGGAAGGGTTCCCTGCCTCTAAAATATCATGTACCGCCTCTGCCAACTTTGCACTGAACCGAACGCTTTCCGATTCATCCCAGCCAAATACAGTATGATCCGTTTTTTGTTTGATTGCCTTTGCCATAGAGCCCCCAATGAGCCCCATACCAATTACTCCTATATTCATAAACTCACCTCAATTTCCTTTCTTTCAGAACAGCCACTCTTAACCTTCAATAAGTCTGCTATCTTCTTTTATTCCGTCAATTAATCATCAAATCTGCAAGCGAAAGGTCTAATCTGGAATACAGCCTTTGCCACATCGTCGAATGCTTCCGGCGTCAATGATTGTGCTCCATCGCATAAAGCATGCGGAGGATCATTATGCACCTCAATCATCAAACCATCTGCTCCCGCAGCAGTTGCCGCCAAAGCCATGGGCTTCACCATGTATGAGTATCCTAACGCATGGCTGGGATCAATCACTACAGGTAGGTGGGTTAATTTTTTCAAAACAGGAATGATGGATAAGTCCAATGTATTTCTAGTTCTTGTTTCAAAGGTACGAATACCCCTTTCACAAAGAATTACATTCTCATTACCACCCGCCATAATATATTCAGCGCTCATCAGCAGTTCATCAATGGTATTTGCTAAGCCTCTTTTCAATAAGATTACCTTTTTTGTCTTACCGAGCTCTTTTAAAAGTTCAAAGTTCTGCATATTTCTTGCCCCAACCTGCACAACATCAACGGGATCAAATAAGGGGAGGTGGGTAATATTCATAATTTCAGAAACGATAGGCAGCCCTGTCATCTTTTTTGCCTCGAGCAAAAGGTCAATGCCCTCACCCAGCAGGCCTTGGAAAGCATAAGGAGAAGTACGGGGTTTGAAGGCACCCCCACGCAAGAAACCAGCACCGGATTTCTTTACGCACTCTGCAACAAAGCAAACCTGTTCTCTTGATTCTACCGAGCAGGGACCAGCAATAATCTGGAATTCTCCACCACCAATTTTCACCCCATTTACATCAACTACTAGTCTTCCGTTATGGAATTTTTTATTTGCATTTTTGAATGGCTCTTGAATTCTCTGAACATTTTCTACAATATCCAAAGAACGTACCAAATCCATGTCCACACCGGAGGTATCTCCAACCAAACCAACAATGGTATGATTTACTCCAACAGACATATGTGTATCAATGCCCATGCTTCTTAACCACGCCTTCAAGTTATCAATTTGTTCCGGCTTTGTTCCGTTTTTCAACACTACGATCATATCTTTATCCTCCTTTAGTTTGTACCTTTGTTTTCTAATTTTGAAAGATGCTTCGCTCATAACAGAATCCACTTACATATTTTGGGTTTTCCAGTATAAAAAGAAAGACTCCGCAGCGAATTTCACTGCGAAGTCTATTTAGCCTTCATTCTAGAAAAAACCATCAAAACCAACCGTCTTTTCTCACAGTAAAATTCACTTTGAATCTCTGAAAACACGGTAAAAGTAAAAGTATGTAGTTGCAGCAAAATTGATCTGATTCATATTCGCAACCTCTTTCACAATTAATTTTATTTGGTTATTTTTAAACATACTACCACAAAGACATTTGTATGTAAACCCTATTTTTCAGAAATTTGTGAATACTGCCCTGAAATACCCGGATTATTGCTAAAAAACCTGAATCAAACTATGTAACCTGACTTATTATAAAAAAAGAAGCTTCATTCGCTTCATACGTTTTCCAGACTCATTAAATTTCGCAAGTTCCTCCGTCTCTAATTGGCGGAGGAATCTACGAAATCTTGTACCTCTTTTTTGAATAAAGTATAGAATTTTCCCCATTTCTTATCTTTATCTTCTATTAAAATATCACAATTCGTGATATTTGTCAATAATTTGTAATTATTTGTAGCATTATTAGGTTTTATGGGATTATTTTAATTATTATAGCATGAATTTATATTTAATTCAAAATAAATGATAGCAATTTCTTAAAATTTACTAGTAATTAAAAATTAAATTGATGCCAATTATTTACTTTAAATATAAAAAAACATATATGGTAATTAACAAAACTTACATTTATACTTCTTCTCTATTTTTTGAATTTATGGATAACATAATAAAAAAAGGAGGTGTGATTATGAATCAAACCCTTGATAGAAATGAATTAACTGAAGCATTGGCGAAAAACACACTGGATGATATTCCTACACCAAAACCCGACGCAAAGAAAATTACAGGCTTGATAAAACAGAGTGGGAAAATCACAGGCTATCGCCTGTCTGATGACACAATGATTGATAAGAATCAAGCTATAGAAATGGCACGGCAAGGAGAAATAGCAGGTGTTGGCATTGCCCATCGAAAGGATACGGAATATTTAAAATCCATCCCCGATGGTACAGAAGACAATAACCTGTCTAACTTGCCAACCGTATCAGCAGAAAAAATGAGTAACCGATAAATTACTCAGTAAAGTAATTTTAGCTAAAAAAAGAATTTCACCATGCAACTTTGCTCATGCACTTTAAGATAGTTGCTTACCAATAATCTGGGTGTCGGCTTCGCCGACACCTTTTTCAATTGCCTAAATTTTACAGATTAAATAAAATGCAAGCTCCCCACTATTTCAACCGTTGACGCACTACCTCATACATCAAAATACCCGCCGCAATGGAAGCATTTAAGGATTCCGCCTGTCCCGGCATGGGTATTTTTACCCATCGGTCACACAAACTTGCTACTTCATCAGAAAGACCTCTTGCTTCATTGCCAATTAAAAATGCACAACCCTTTTGTAACTGCAAATGATAAGGGAGACTTTCACCTTTTAAATGGGCAGCATATAGTGAAATATCTCTTTTTTTCAATTCTGACGAAATTTCATCTAATGCAATATTTTGGAACACAGGTACATGAAATATGGAACCCATAGTTGCCCGCAAAACCTTTGGATTGTACACATCCACACTACCTTTTGAAAGAAAAATTCCATCCACACCGCTTGCGTCTGCTGTGCGTATCACAGTACCAAGGTTGCCAGGATCATTAAGTTCTTCCGCCAAGAGAAAAAAGGAATCTTCTTTTAACCAGATTTTATCTCTGTTTTCTTTCTGCTTTTTGCAGACAGCCAATACCCCTTGGGGATTTTCTGTGTCTGATAATAGAGAAAACAATTCCTCAGAAAGGACATAGGTTACTGCTCTATTTTCAAAAAATTCTACTCCATTTTCTTCTGCAAATGTCTCTGTCATCAAGAACTGCTCCACTGGCCAATCCAGAGGAATTTCAGAAATAAAACGAAGCCCTTCGGCTACGAATACCCCTTCTTTATCACGATTTTTTCTTTGATTTAAGCCTTTTACCCGCTTAAATATTTTATTTTGATGGCTCTCAATTTTTATCGCCATAATTATCCCTCGTTTCTAAAATTCTCTCTTTATCATAATACAAAACACATTCTTATTGCAACATAAAGAAAATTGAGTATCTTTCTCTTGACAAGGATAAATAAAAGTTTGATTTCTATAATGGAAAAATTGTGTTAGAATAGTAATAAATATTTTTATTACGAAAGGAGATTTATGCATGAGTACACCGATCGAAATGAGAACTGAAATATTAGGCAAAACTGTGGTTTCAAAATTAGAAAGCAGACATTTTGAGGCTTACTACTGTTCTACCGCAAAAGAGGCTATGGAAAAAGCGATATCATTGGTGCCCGAAAAAAGCTCTGTTTCTTGGGGAGGCTCAATGACCATCCGCGACATGGGTCTTACAAAGGCTTTCCATGATGGAGATTTTGAAGTAATTGATAGAGATTTAGCAAAATCCCCTGAGGAAACTGCAAGTCTACATCGTCAAGGTCTTTTAGCTGATTATTTTATTACCAGCACCAACGCACTTTCCCAAGATGGTATTCTGGTAAATATTGATGGTACAGGAAACCGCATTGCTGCCATGTCCTTTGGACCAAAAAATGTCATTATCATTTGCGGTATCAATAAAGTGGCTCCTAATCTTGATGCGGCAGTTTCCCGTGCAAGAAACATGGCTGCACCAACAAATGCATTTCGTTTTATGGGAAAAACCCCTTGCGTTACCACAGGTGTCTGCCATAATTGCACCTCTTCCGAATCAATTTGCAGCCAAGTTCTGATTACAAGATTATGCAGACCCGCAAAAAGAATTAAAGTTATTATTGTTGGAGAAGAAATGGGCTATTGATTTCTCCTAGATTGCATAGTAAAGCGCAGGCCTTGTGTCCATAATAAATAAACGCCCACGAAGTACATGGCAACATGCATTTCAGCCTGTGGCAAAAGGAGAATGAAATGAAAGTTCTTGTCGATGCAGATGCCTGCCCAGTGAAAGAAATTATCGTTGAAATTGCAACGAAAAATAATATAGAGGTTTATATGGTGACTGATGCCTCTCATATTTTGTTTTACTCAGAATCCAACGTGCATGTTGTAACTGTTGACCAAGGGGCGGATAGTGCTGATTTAGCCATCGCCAACCGCACGGAAAAAGGTGATATTTGTGTCACTGCCGATTATGGTCTTGCTACTTTGATTCTAGGGAAAAAGGCTACAGCAATCCATCCAAATGGTTTTTTCTATACCTCTGAAAATATTG
>JAEZPX010000114.1 GCA_023413275.1 Bacillota bacterium
ATTCTCGCTGTAGTAGGTTTTCCAAAAGCAACTTATATGTACTGGCAGAAACGATTCGACAGAGTTGATCCTAACCAAGAGTTAGAGGATAAGGTTATTGAGATTCATGGCGTACACAAAGATTTCGGTTACCGCCGTATGGATGCTATACTTCGTAAACAAGGATACACGGTGAACAAAAAGAAAGTTCAGAGAATTATGCGAAAATTTAAACTCCAGGTCACATCCTTTACAAGAAAAAGTCGAAAATATAATTCGTATAAAGGAAAAGTAGGGCGAATTGCACCAAACAGAATTCATAGACGTTTTCACACGTGCATTCCACATCAGAAGATTACTACGGATACTACAGAATTCAAATATTACGAGATTGATGATAATGGGCGAATGACTATTAAAAAGTTATATTTAGATCCGTTTTTAGACTTGTTCAACAGAGAAATACTAAGCTATGGAATTAGCAGAAATCCATCAGCAGTAAATATTTTGTCTGCCCAGAAACAAGCGATAGAAATAACATCGGACTGTCCATACAGAAGAACCTTTCATTCTGACCGTGGCTGGGCTTATCAAATGCCGGCGTATTCACTTATGCTAAAAGATAGCAGAATCTTTCAAAGTATGTCGCGAAAAGGTAACTGTTATGATAACTCTGTTATGGAAAACTTCTTTGGAATATTGAAGCAAGAAATGTACTATGGAATTACTTACTATAGCTTTGATAATCTAAAGGATGCGATTGAAAAATACATAAAGTATTATAACGAAAAAAGAATTAAAAAGAAACTAGAATGGATGAGTCCTGTGGAATACAGGCTCAATACCTTGGTTGCCTAAAAATAACGTAGCAGCTTTAAAACTGCTACGCTAGAAAAGTCTAACTTTTTGGGGTCACATCATTGATTGATCTACCACTTAGCCTTAATACTGTGAAATTCTCTTCAAAATCCTTGTGTCATCTATATTTTTGCTTATTTTCCGCCCTCAAATAGATGACATTTTTACCTATTTTTAAGCCTAAAAATCGCTCCAAAACCACAACATCTTGTGGTTTAATCCTGATTTTTAGCCTTATCACCACAATACGTCATCATTATTATCGCTTCAACGTGCCTTAAGTAGACAATAAAGATGACGCAAGTATCCTTTGACTCCTTGATGGAGGGGTATATTTTTCAAACAGTCACCTGGACAGACCACTTTTTCAGTGTTTTTTCGTCTGCTTTTCTTTACAACTTAAGTATAATTGCAAGCAATAAAGCCTACAAAAGCATGTTGGCATCTTGAAGGCTTTATTCGACACAATTACTCATCTTTGTCATCAGTTTCTTAAATAGAATCAGCAATAAGCCCGGAGAAATCAACAGCGTTTTTTCGTAATGACTGGCTTCACGTATCCACTTCAATTTCTTTTACTCACACAAAATAAATCTTTATTAACCGAATCGTTATATGGTTCAAATCTTTCTTTTAACCCGTATGATGTAATTTTCCCGCGTAAGTATACATAGACATCCTTATTTTTCCATCACTTCTTTTGATTACAACATTTATATTTGAATACACACGCAAATTTTCATGTTGAATAAAATCAATCTGTAACATAACTTCTTAAATACTGTACTTATGATAGCTTTTCCATAAAATATTCTAAATTAACATCAGTCTAGAGGTTAAATAAATTCCAAGGTAAGTCCTTATGCTATACTTTTACGTAACATTTAATGGCATATTCAATAATACATTCCCACTTATCTATTAATAGAAAACATCATCTTCTAGCAGTTTTTAAACTCTGCATTTCTTTTGTTTAAAAAAGCATCGACTCCTTCTTTTTTGTCATCTGTTGCAAAAAGAATACCTGCCATATCTCTTTCTAATTCGGAGGAATCTTCCATATTTAGATCTGACACCCTATTTATTACTTTTTTAGCCAGCTGAATTGAAAGAGGTGCTTTTGATAACATCATCATCAACATTTCCTTGGATGTCGTCAGCAATTCATCAGGCTCTACAACTTTATTAACTAATCCTATGGCATAAGCTTCATCTGCCTTTACCATTCTTGAGGTTAAAATCAATTCTTTCGCTCGTCCAAAACCAACCAATCTTTGCAAACGCTTTGTTCCTGCATAAAGAGGCATAATTCCCAAGCTAACTTCAGGGTGCCCGAAAACAGCTTTACTGCTTGCCACCCTTATATCACAAGCCATAGCAAGTTCATTTCCTCCACCGAGGCAGTAACCATTTACAGCAGCAATTACCGGTTTACTTAAATTTTCGATAAACTTGCAAATTTGATCTTGACCATAAGCAGCAAATTCCCTGCCGGTAACTGCATTCAAAGAAACAAATTCAGTAACATCTGCTCCAGCAATAAAGGCCTTATTTCCAGAACCTGTTATAATAACGCCCCTAATTTCTTCATCAAATTCAATGCATTCTATAGTTCTTCTAATTTCTTTTAATAAATTACTATTTAGTGCATTTAATGCTTGCTGTCTATTAATTTTAACAATGGCTACGCCCTCTTCAATTTCAATCAAAAGATTTTTAAGTTCTTCCTGTAATGCCGATAGCTTCATAATTCTTACCTCCATCTAATTTTTATTATTAGAATACAATGAACTCATCATCTTACAACTTAATTTAGCTATAATGTAATCTCTTCTAGGCCCTTACCAAAAAAGGCTAATATATCAATAATACATGAAAATGCCTTTCAACTCATAATACACTGCCTCCTTGCATTGCTTCCAAATTTACGTAACTCCAATATCCTCCATACAGTTTTTGATAGTATACCAACACGTGATACCCCCCTAAAAGAGAAATAGATTAAACAAGACACAAATAGTAAATACTGTCTCGAAAAAATTTTTTTGGCATTACGTTCTACCCACTTTCGTCAATCATAAAAAATATTACGGTCAAAAAAAATATTTTTGCCAGAAACAGAAAACGGGGTGCATAGCCAAAGCACATCATCATCCGTAAATGGTAGTAGCATAGCCGTTTTACTAATAGAAAACATGATACGAAAATCTACCTTTTACGAGCCTGCAGTTGCCACAGCGGAGAATACTGCAATACCGAGATCGACATAAGCAAAAGCACTGTTTCCGCCAGACGCTTTGCAGGAAACGGAGTCTGTGAAGCCGAAGTACCCACAGAACGGAACTCACCGATATTTCTTTTCCGCTCCGATAAGCAGCACCGCATCGGGTTGACGCAAATTGTTCACATCCCTGCCATACCAATTCCCCATCTTGCCGCGCATCTGCCTATAACCAACCGACTCCATTTCCTTTACCAGATTATCCTTGTCCTCTCCGGTTAGAACAATGGTAGATCTTGTGCCTTACCGTGAGCTTTAGAATCAGTTGGCGGTGGCACACCTTTTAGCCGCCGTCTGCAACACAGCTTGTTATTCCATCTTCTTGCTTTTCAAATCATTTTTGACCTCCTTATAGATATAAATTCAGCACCAGTAACACGATATACCATAGCAGTATCAGTGCCTCGACGATTGAACGGGCGGTAATACTTCTTGAAAAATGTTTGGAAAACATCGTTTGCCACAGCCTCGCAAGATTTCTGCAAGACCTATGGCTGTCAGAACAACCGAATGGATCAGCAACAAACCTCGACCCGTAATCAACAACATATATCCAATATAGACGATAATTATGTGCAAATAATTTCCCTATTGAAAGATTCGTAATCCTTGGTTATTAAAGTACTTAAAAGCATCTATAACTCTGTGGTTATCCACTTATGTCTTTTTATGGGTTTATCCTTAGTTAGTTTCAAACTCATTTTCAGTTCTTACCGATAAACCCTTTTATCATAAGCAATTCAGCACAATGCCAAACCCGAAATCTTAAACCACGGGTGGTTAGAAAGCAAAGATACAAATCTTTGTCCCCAGTACCTATAGCACTTAATATACCAACTCGGATTTTTTCAGTAATAATATCTCCTTCCTAACCTGCATTAGCGCATTGATAATTTTTTTAAATACAAACTTGCTGAACAATTGGGTTAATAATAATATTTAGAAGTTCTTTTTTAACTCTCTTTTACGGCATATAGCATTTGCCATTTCCCGTACTTTTGAATATTTACTATTGCAAGACTCAATAATTGAGCTTTTATATTTTATATCAAAATTATTATCCATATAATTAAGCGCATTTATTTGCCATTTCCATAGCTCGTCATAAGTAAGATAGAAAAATTTGGGTTGAATACTTTCTTTGTAGGTTTTTTCATCCATTTTTAGTATATTTTCTGCTGTCAAGATATCTAATAGCTCATCTAGGTGTGGAAATTCTTCATTTCCAATCCATTTTCCACGATTCATTTGGCATACATCTTGACAAATATCACAACCATAAATCCATTCACCGAATTGTGTAGCTAAAGACTCTTTTAAAATATCTCTTCCACCAAATGTGGTAAGAAACGATACACATTTCAATGGATTCATGGTATATGCCTGGTTCAGTGATGCCGTCGGGCACTTTTTAATACAGCAATTACAATTTTTAGGACATTGTGCAATTCTCGTTGTTTCGATTAGTTTCATTTCATAATCAACCAAGAATGCCTCTATAACAACCCATGAACCAGATTCTGAGTAAAAAAAATTATTACGGCGAATGATACCTAATCCTGCCTGCATTGCTGCCCAACGCAATCCAACTATTCCAAACTTTCGATTGGTAGCTGAACGCAATCCCAGTTCTTTGAAATACTGTTCTAACGCATTGCTATTTTGGTATTCTTTCGTTTTTTCATTGATGCGAATATCCATTAAGTAATGTTTCGCTATATGCCCACTCATTGATTCCGGAACATGGTATTTTGAATACGGTACCGTCAAGACCACAACAGATTTAGCCCAAGGAGATTCCTCTTTAAATTTTACAAGACGCTGCTGTCCTTGATAAAATGCTTGTGACTCAGGCACTTTTTGTGTCCGTTCATTCAATTTATCCTCGTATTCGGTCATCATTTCAACTGGAATAATACCACATTTCTCGTACCCAAGCTCAAGCGCCTTTTGATGTATTAATTCAGCTATTGTGTCCATACTCGATTCATATCTCCTAAAATCTATCCCACTATTAATTGAAGTGTTGTTATCTCGAAGACTATACCTAATTGTTATACAGGGATGTATTACTCTTATAAAAATAATGATATGGCACAATATACTAATAATAATGCCATAATTGCATTGATAGCTTTTCGATATTTGTTAAATAATTTTTCAAAAACCACACCAAAGACAGCCCAGCAAAGACAGCCAGAGGTGCCAATCACTGCTAGCAGTAATGCAAACATCTCGATTATAGCTATATCGTGGTAATGCGGCAAGACGTATGAAGACATTGCAGTAATTCCATACAGTATGATTTTTACATTAACAAATTGGAGTAGCATTCCCGATAAAAAAGAATTGGTATGCGTTATGCTATTATTTTTATGTGGCTTGTCCCTCCATACTGTAAATGCTAAACAAAGAATGTAAGCCGCTCCTATATAAATCATAACCGGCTTAATGGAAGGAATATACTTGTACAACAACGTAGAAAAAGCGGCACAGGCTGACATTACTATAACGAACCCAGTAAAAATTCCAGCAAAAAAAGGAATAGAGCGCTTGTATCCATCACGCCCAGCATTTGTCATAGACATAATGTTATTGGGTCCTGGCGTATAAGCAGTTAGAAAAGTGTAAGAAAAAAAAGATGAAAAATTCATAATATGTAACCTCCAATATTGAAATTTCACTGTATATACATCATTTGAAAACCTTTAAATTTAAAGACACTCTATTGTATTTATGTCCTCATAGTGTTATAATAACACAAAAATATAATTCATTCAAATCGAAATATTTAAATTAATAATTCAATTTTTTTGAATAAATTAAGAGGTGATGACTTTGGATTTCAAGTATCTAAATACTTTTAAGACAATTGTGGAGGAAGGTAGCTTCATAAAAGCAGCAGCTAAACTTAATTATACGCAGTCTACTATTACTTTTCAGATAGGCCAGTTGGAGCAAGAATTATCAACAAAACTATTTGAAAAAATTGGTCGGCGTATGGTATTGACAAAAGCTGGAAAGCAACTTGTACCATATGTAGACGATGTTCTTACATCCATCAATAAAATGCGTTACTTTGAAAATGACTTAGCAGAATGTCAAGGAGATTTGCATATAGGAATTGCAGAAACACAGTTATGTTATAAAATGCCTCAAATTCTCAAGGAATTTCATCAGCAAGCTCCTAAAGCCCGCTTATTCCTTCGTTCCATGAACTGTTATGATATTCGCAATGAGCTTATAAATGGGACTCTTGATATAGGAATATTTTATGAAGATGTAGGTGGGTACGGCTCTAATTTAATAACTCAGCCAATGGGATCTTTTCCAGTCACATTAGTTGCCTCACCTGAAACAAAGGAGAACTATCCTGATTTTATAACTCCCGACCAGCAAATCCCCGTTGCTTTCATCATCAATGAACCTAATTGTATTTTTAGGCAAATTTTTGAACGGTACATATGTGAAAAATCAATTCTTCTTGACCACACCATTGAATTATGGAGTATCCCTACAATTAAAAATTTAGTTAAGAACGCTGTGGGCGTATCCTTTCTTCCTAAATTTTCGGTTCAGGAAGAACTTGACAGCGGTGAACTTGTCGAAATACCGACAGAATTATCTGGTGTACATATCTCTGCTGTATGTGGTCATCATAAGAACAAATGGATTAGTCCTCTCATGAAAGCATTTATAGATTTATGCATTACAATATAGCTATTTTAATATTTTCATTTACTAGTTATCTCTGCTTGATCACTACAGAATAGAAATATGATAAACATATACTTGTTTATGGCCAGTCAATAATTATAGTCAACTGGCTCTCTTTTCACACTATCTTATTATTGAATCCTATTAATTATTGGATATGATTAAGAATTATGAAGTATATAAAAAACAGATGTTCAGTTATTGTAACATCTGTTTTTTTTGCATTATTGTCATACAAATATCTATTCAGTAATCTTCTTTTATGCTAAAACTCACCCATGCGGCTATAAAACAAAGTGTAATGTCAACTAACCAAATAACTAAGTAACCTCCTGTCATCTCAAAACATATGCCGCCTAGCCATGCACTTAAAAATCCTCCTATCTGATGCACAACAAATACAAATCCAAATAAAATTGCAATGCTTTTCACACCAAATATTTTGCCCACAATCCCTGATACAGGAGGTACTGTCGCCGCACCAGTGAAACCCAAGAGAGCTGTAAACACATAAATAGAAAAAATGTTTGTAGGCATTACAAAAAATAAAATCGTAATTAAAGGTCTTAATCCATAAAACCCACCCAATACATTTTTCATTTTCATCTTTCCGCATAAAATTCCGCTTAAGACAGAACCAATAATTGTCGTAATACCAAATATTGAAAATGCATAAGAGACTACATCTGACTTGAATTTATATGATAAAAGTTCTGTAGGCAAATGATTTGTTATAATAGCCATGTGAAATCCACAAGTTAAAAACCCAATTAGAAGAAATATATAAGTCTTATTTTTAAACGCAGATTTTAATAAACCACAAGTTTTAAAAGCCTCTATTTGCGTATCTGATTTTTCATCCGCTATATCTTTCTTTTTATCTCTCCCCATAAAAATAGAAATTGGAAGCAATACCGTCATTGGTATAGACAAAATAATCATGCTACGAAATAATCCACCCATAACAATCAGGGAATTTATAACGGGAGACATCAATATATTACCAATACCACTACTGGCATTTACGATCCCAGAAACATTTGAAATTGATTTTTGAGGTAGATTGGGGGTAATTGTTCCCATTATGATTCCATAAGACAGTGCCCCAGTTCCTGTTGGAAGCACAACTCCTAAAAAAACCATCAGCAAAAATTTGGAGTTGCAAAATGGCAAAGCTAACATTCCTGCCAGCATTAGAATGATACCTGAAACCAATACAGGCACATTCCCTTTTTTTGCGCCCATCACACCAAAAGCGGGCTGTACAATGCCAAATATTAACTGTCCAACCGCAAGAACAAAGCTTACAGATGCAAATGATATACCTGAAATTTCTAAAATCGCGCTAAGCATTATCCCATAATTATTTCTAATACTGGAGCTCATGGCATAAATTGAGCTGCCAAGCATGGTAATTAAAACGACTTTCAGAAACGAGCTATTCTTCAACCTTGTCACTTTTTTCCTCCTATTAACATTTGTAGAACCAACCAATCTATTGAGTACATATGATTAGGCTATATTCTCGTAACTGGTAATGCCTAATGCGATTTATGATTTTAATCCATGGTTTGAGCGTCTTTCTCTCTTCACTTTTTGTAAATTTATCTTTAGTGAATGCTACTGCATACTTTGAAATCACTGATTAATGTCTATGTGCAATCATTTCAATTTCTACTCGCGCACCTAAGGGAAGTCCACTTACCGCAAAGCAAGAACGAGCTGGGTAGTCAACGTTAAATTCCTGTGCATACAGTTGATTCATTTTAGGAAAATCTCTCATATCAATCAGAAATACCGTACATTTTATGACGTTTTCCCTGGTTAGCCCCGCTGCTAGCAAAGCCTCATCTAAATTTGAAAAACATTTTTTAAACTGCTCCTCAAACGATCCGTCAATAAATTGGCTGGTAACTAAGTCCATCGAGGGTTGCCCCGATAGATAAATGATTCCACCTGCTTCTGCTGCATGAGAAAATGGAAACTCGCATTTTTCACAACCTTTTGCTAAGTATGTTTTTTTATTCATTTTAAATCTCCTCCACTAGTTGTTTTTTTATCATTTTTATACTGTATCAATTGCTATTGCTAGTTCTGAAACTTCTGTTTCAAAGCCTTGTTAATAATATGACCCACCGCCCACCTTGCCACAATCACTTCCTAAAATGCTTTTCTCACATCTATACCTTCTTATTATAACTCTGTCAGATGCTCTTCTGCTAAGCAGAACCAAAATACCTTTTCCTCTGTAAGCCGTTCAAAAAGTTGCTTCATTTGGTTTGATGTCACATCCTGCATAATGGTAATCCCTCCCCTATAGGCGACACTTTTTAAGATTTATAGTGTTAATCCATCGCAATGCAGGTCCTTGGCAAATTAAACAAATACAGGTACCATTTTTGTGTCTGTCAATACTCATAATTTTAATAGTACCGACTTCTGCTGTATTTAATTTTTTAGCCACGGTCAATTGAACAGTCCTGGACAAATATTGCAGAAAGAATGTTTTGACCAAGTTGTTGATGCATTATTTCAAATCTGTAATGCCAATTAATTATGCCATGAATTGTTACGTCCATATTATCACTATTTAGCACATCGCCATTTTATTCTTCCGCATCTTCGACGGCAATGCCACTAAGCTTTTTCCATTCGCATGATCGCACAACGCCGCCCAAATAAAAAACGGCTTGGTAGTACAACATAATTTTTTCACTACGTTTTTCTTGTTTTAAAATAAGGGAATCAAATTCGGTCTGATACTGTGTGTTATAGTACAATTTGCTCTTGATAAAATTAACCTTTCTTTTCAATCATGAAAAATATTACGGTCAAAAAAAATGTTTTTTCCAGAAACGGAAATCGGAATTCCAAGCCAAAGCACACCTTCGTCTACATATGGAAGGTTCATGGCTGTCTTTCCTATGGAAAACATAATACGGCAATCAATCTGATTCGCAGAAGCCGCAGTCACAGCAGAGGATACTGCTATCCCCAAATCCACATAAGCAAACCCACAGTTCCCCCCATTTGATTCACAGGTTCTGCAATCAGAAAATCCACAATACCCACAATGCGGAACACCTCGATATCTCTTTGCTACGCCAATGAGCACCACAGCATCAGCAATGCGAACATTGTTTGCATCTCTGCCATACCATGTGTTCATTTTTTCACCCATTTGCTCATAGCCAATTGCCTCCATTTCTATAGCCAGCTTATCCTTATCATCGCCTGTCAGCACTATTGTATATACAGTATCCTTTCCATGAGCTTTAGGTGCTGTGCGCGCGGCAGCACACATTTTAGCTGCTGTGTTCAAAACAGCCTGTTCTTCCATATTTCCACTTTGATAAATCATTATTTATCACCTCTTAAATTGTTTTCATATAGTACTTGTTTCCCTTTCCTATAAAACTACAATACACTCAGATCAATATAAAATCAAATTGAAATATTAGAATTCAGCATTCAATTTTATCAAAGTAATTTGAGATGAAATAGATTTATTGTATTTGAACACGTTCCCGGCCATTGTACAGAAAAATATCAAATCAAGGAGAACTTCCCCATAAAAGCCATATCTTAATTTCGTAGTTTTACTTGCAGAAGGATTATAGCGCATTCGGCGCTGAATAACTTTTCGCTGTTCAAGAGCTATTTCGTTTCATCAGGAGTAGGAAGCCCCCCCTACTCCTATTTTAATGCCTATTCATAGTAGTCCACATCCTGTTTTACCACTATCCCCGAATGGAACTGTATCTCCAGTTTCATGCCTTTATGTACCCTTATGGCGGAAATCAGCCTTTTCACAAGATCTTGGTCAAAGTCCCTTACCTGCGGGTTAACATTGCCTATCGTCTTGTCTAATTCCTCAACTCTTTGAACATAGTTTTCTGCATTTTTCTGAGCCTGCACCATCTTTATTTTTGCAGATTTCAGCTCATTTATCTGTTCCGATAGTTTCTTATACTCCTCATCGAATTCTTCGCTGATAGCTCCTTGTTTTGCATTATTTTCTATAAGTATAAGCATCTGCTGTTGCAGTTTTTCAATCTGTTCATCATATTCTGTTGTAATCCCTTGAGTGCTGTAACTACCGATGATCCTTATTACATTTTCTCGAAAGGTGCCTATAAACTCACCTGTGTTTTCTACAACGTTATTTATTGCTTTCATAATTGCATCATGGAGCTGTTCTTCCTTTAGGGTAGGTGAGTTCTGGCATCTTGATTTTTTACCTTGTTTCAGCCTATCCTCGCATCTCCATACGGCAGATTTATCACCGTACTTGGACCATATCTGTCTACGGTAGGCATGCCCACATTCCCCACATACCATTAAATCCGACAGTATATATTTTGAGCTGTATTTGCTTTTCTCCTTTAATTCCTGATTCTTTTTTCTTGTAACCGCCGATTTATTTAAGCTTGCTCGCCTTACTTTTTCTGCCTGCACCTGATGGAATAACTCCTTTGGAATAATGGCCTCATGGTTATCTGATACATAGTACTGTCTGATATAACCATCGTTTTTCACCCTTTTCTTGGTGAGAAAATCTACTGTATAGGTCTTTTGCATACGAGCGTCACCACATAGTTTTTCGTTTTTGAGCATCTTCTGAATATCATACGTTGCCCAAACATGTTTACCAGTAGCCGTTTTAATTTGCTGACTTTCTAACTGCTCTTTTATCTGCTGTAATGTCATTCCACCTAAATATAGGTTAAATATTGTTTTCACTACTTCTGCTTGTTCAGGTATAATAACTAAGTTGCCATTTTCACATTGATAACCCATAAAGTTTTTGTACTTCGTAAAGATATCTCCGTTTTCAAACTTCCTTTGATAGCCCCATTGAATATTCTCACTGAGATTTCTGCTTTCTTCCTGAGCTAGAATACCACTAAGAGTGATGGCAAATTCTGCTTCGTCTTCGATTGAATTTAGATTTTCATTTTCAAAATACATATTAATGCCTCTTTCTTTCAATTTTCTTATGATGATTAATGTATTTAAAACATTCCGAGACAATCTACTGAGAGATTTGGTTAGAATGTAATCAATTTCACCAGCACAAGCCTTATTTATCATTTCCTCCAAATTAGAACGACCTGTTTGCCTTAGTCCACTGCCATAATCAAAATAAACTCCTGCATATTCCCAGCGAGGGTTACTTTGTATGACAGTTTTATAATTAGAAACTTGTAAATCAATGCTACTTTGTTGGCTTTCAAATTTTGTGCTAACCCTACAATATGCAGCAACCTTCAACTTTTTATTTTCTGCTTTAGCAGGTTCTATTCTTGTAAGTTTTTTCATATCAATATCTTTTCTTAATTTATAGATACAAGAAAGCCGTGAGCTGATTTCAACTCACGGCTTTCACTAATTTTTATTAGACTTTATTTTTCTACCTGTTGCAACAGGCATACAACCTCACAATGCTCTGAGATGACAATAATGATATCACCTGAAGCTGGTATCCCCTTGTTGGAAGTATATCTTTTAAAAAATTTGAAAAACTTATCATCTAGTACAATTTCCATGCCTAAAACCACAATATTAATATCCCTCGACTACTATAACTTCACCTTCTTCAGCAGTTGGGGGTTGAAAATGATCATAATAAGTGGAAGCTGTTTGCTCCGTCAATATGATATCATTTTGATGATTTCCGTTTCTTTTTCGAATACGTTCCATAACAACTTCCTTAGGTGTCTTTATATA
>JAEZPX010000018.1 GCA_023413275.1 Bacillota bacterium
GGCAGAGACCCTGGTAAAAAATATATAGCGATTTGCAAGAAAAAACTTGATGTAAACAAAATAGTGAAGTGGAAGATCGTGTCGGATGATGTTCTTTTGATTTACAATAAAAATGCACAGGAAGTGAGTTGAGATAAGTATGGACCAACAAGATAGAACTACAATACATGTGACGGGAGAAGACACAATTGAACAGAATCCGCAGGGATTTGTAACTGCAGCGTTGAATCAGATGTTTCAAGATGAGGAGCGGGGATTTGACGTATTTATCATTATGAAAGCAGAAGACTCAATCGTGAAACATTTTCTGTTTTATGAGCATGGCGAACAAAGTTTTAAGAAGAGAATTGAGGACTCTATCTCTGCGACTGTTAAAGAGAAATTCTTGGCAGAAGATGCTGAGTATGCAATGGCGGAAAATGTAGCAGACAATCAGAATAAGTTCTATCTTATTAAACAAAGCCATGAATACAATCCATTTGAATTTTTGAGTATCCCAGAAGAGAATATAGTAGCTTTTTCTGTATTGGAACGTGATAGTGCAGAGGCAATTATATTTCGATTTCGTAGAGATGGAAAGACAATCTGGGCATATCAATACATTGCGTCAGTAAATATACCAAATAAAAAGAAGGAAAATTTCCTTGCTAAAGTATATGCTACGGAACATCAAGATAGATTTGTCGAAATGGACGAGCTTCTTTTCCCCATTACGAAAAAAATTAATCTTCTTGTTATTGATGATTATATTATTACAAAAGATACTAGCTTGATGCAAAGGCACTTTAAATTCAATGAGTTTATTAGTGCAACCGCAGGCAAAGTTGTTGTTGATATTACTGCATTAAACTTAGTGTCAAATTCCGAAAAATTGACGGACTATATCAACAGAACGCAAACCAAGTATGCCAAGAAGATGATGAGAATTAAGAAATATCATGTAATTACTAAATCGGCAGATGAACTCTTGGAAAAGGTGAAAACGGTACCGAGATGGGAAGGTGTATTTGATGTTACTGAAGACAAGATAAACCTTCGTACATATCAAGATGTGGAAAACTTGATAGATTTGTTTGATGAGCGATTTACTATTTCGCCTATAACAGGTGATGAATTCGACACAGATGTAAAAAAACTTGTGGGTCCACTGTCCTAAACAAGTACATTCTGAGTGCGTATGAGTAGTGTTGGAATATTCACTACTTATAATGTGTTTCCCATTATGTTTACGCAACGGAACCGGCATGGGGGGTACACATTTGTACCATAATGGGAAGCTTAAACTACAGTTTAAAATAGCAAGAATATAATTCGGAAAGTGATATTAAATGAGGCAAACCTTACGATTATGCATAATGATTTTAAAAAGAAGTTTCGCAAACTACGTAGTAATAAAATAGAAAATAGTTGAGTGTACAATTAAATTTGGAGGAGTTTATGTTTACAAATGATAAAATGCATTTTTGTAAAGAGTGTGAGATAGAGGTGGCTAAAGCACTGTATAATGATTTCATAAATGCAAGAGATTCGGGGGATTCCAGTCAGGCTAGACTAAAGTTTCAGAAGATTTGCGGTGTAATGAAAGAACGAGTAAATGATCATTATATCAGTCCTATAAAAACATTCCTAAATGCTACTCGTTCACATGAACATCGCGAGTGGTATGGATTTATCGTGATGTGCATCAATTGTATTTTAATAGAATTTTACTATGAGATGATTTATGGTTATGATCAGTCTAGCGACGGTGGTGAAGTGCTTGTAGCGTATAAAATCGTCCTTCCACAACTGGACAATGTAATAACGGAAGATATGGCAAAAAATTTTTATAAAGGAATTCGTTGTGGCATTATCCATCAAGGTCAGACAAAGAAACAAACGGCAATTACCTTTGAGTATGACAAAATCATTGAAAAGAATGGTCCACACTACCTATGTAATCCGCAAACGCTGTTTGAAGCATTAAAAAAGCTCTATAAAAGTTATTGGGAAATACTTTCTATGAGGGACTATACTGAAACGGAGAGTGAACTATTGATTAAAAAATTTCATCTGATTTTACAACATGTCAATTAAGTGGATGTTAACACAGGATTTTAAATATTTATTGTATGTGAAACCTGAGGATAATTTTATTGTATCTTGAGATGAGCTAATTGGATTCGTTGTATTTTCCACATCGCTATAAATTCAAATTTACTTATTAACTGTTTTGTTTTCTAATCCTTTGATTTAAAACCTACAAGTTTTAAAAATTGAAGGATGGATTTATGAGAATATATAAGTTTCTGGTTATGTTTACCAGTGTAACCAATAGGGGTACGCAGTTAGTACCATAATGCGAAAATACTGATGTTTTATAATTGTTTTGAAAGAAGGAATGTCATTGGTTAAAGCAAACAATATACGTGATATAAATCAAATCAAAGAAATATTAGATAATATGAGAAATTATGTTGCCGCATATGAAGAACAAAACGGCGATCTTTCAGAAAATACATTGGAAAATTTGAATTTCCAAATCTGTGAAATAGATGAATTTATCATTGGAACTCAAAAGAGCAATAATGCTAATTTAGCTAAGGGCTATATCAGAATGATGACTTATTGGGAATACATCGATGGAAAATGTAGCTTTTGGGATATGATTGGAGAACTAAAAAAATATGAAGGAGAAATTTGAAAATAAAGATGTTAGTTGTTTATGTGGTAGTGGAAAAACATATGCCAATTGTTGCAAAGGGAAAATCAGTCCTAACCAGAGTACAGGAATACATAAAAACTTTATGCACGAACTTGATAAAATACGCAGAAATTTCAAACATCTGTGTTTACATCCTAAGAAGGATGAGTGCTGTGATGTAAAAACCCATGCTCATACCATTTCGCAAAAAGCAGTTTTATCTTTAATTGCAGAAAACGGAGAGGTTTTGATGCCTGTAGTATATGGAATAACAAATGAATTTAAAATGAAGCCAATGGGTATAGAGGCCAAGGCCACAAAATTTTACTGTTTTTGCCAAAACCATGATGCAATGTTTTATCCAATTGATCAACAAAAGGTAAAACTTGATGAATACGCTTTTTTCTTATATTCCTATCGAACTTTTGCAGCCACATACTACAAAGTTATACGTGAGCTTGAATGCTATAATAAGTTGCGTCAAAAATATGACTTAACCTGTAACCCGTTGGCCATCCACTTTTATGTACAAGCTGAAAAAAAATGGGTACCAGCATTGAACTATTACAAAGACAAATTCGATAGTGCTATACTTACTGAAAAATACGATTGTTTAGAAAATGCATCTTTAACTTTAGAGTATCGAGTTTATTTTGCAGCTGCTACCTGTTTTTGCCCGATGTTTGATATTTTCGGAAACTCAATTATTCACAAAGAATTTGATTTACCAATGCTTTATATTTCGATAATACCGGATGAAAATCAAACTCGCATTATATTTTCATGGTTTAAAGAAGATCATTCTATATATGGTTTTTTAAGTGAACAATTAGAAAAAGCACCAACAAGATTGATATTAAAATATCTAAATAATTTAATACCACTTAATTGTGAAAACATAACAGTTAGCCCATTGCTATGGAAAAAATGGGATGAAGCTGCTAAAGAAGATTTTTTAAAAGTTGCTCATAATGATTTGGAAGATGAAAAGGTTAAAGGTTTTTCTAAAACATATTTTGAAGAAAGAAATTATAATTTGTTTTTGCAGCTATGACTTCATATGAAGTATAGAATTCAATTTTGAATTATGTTTATAACGGATAAGATAAATTTTTAATATATGGAGGAGATGCGTTATGAACTATCATAAGAGCAGAACTATGCTATTGCTTGGAGTGGGAATTTGTTTATTCATTTTATTTGTAGGCATAATTACTGCTAAAAATTGGATAATTGTTGTTGGAGCCATTATTGTGATTGTTGAAGCAATTCAATTCTCCATTTTTTACCGATGTCCTCATTGCGGCAAATCTCTTACATGTGTTAGTGGACCAGTTCCTGAACATTGTCCACATTGTGGAAAAGAACTGAAGTATATATTATGAACCAAATTATTAGAAAAATCAGTTTCGCAGTATGTTTACACTGTGCGAAGAAAGTAAGATCCAATCATTTATTATAATTAAATAGGAGGTAATAAATTGAAAAACATATTTATATTACCGATAACTTTTCATTTGGATAATACAGAGCTTATAATATACCCTACACTTCTGCAAGATGATAATGAATTAATTTTGGTTGATTGTGGTTATCCAGATTCAGTACCAAAGTTGGAACATGCAATGAATCAAATAGGATTATCTCTAAATCAGTTAACAAAAATAATTATTACACACCATGACCACGACCATATGGGGGCATTAAAGGAGATAAAAGAACGGTATCCTTTTGTACAAATTCTTTGCTCAAAAGAAGAGGCTCCGTATATAACAGGGCAGCGCAAATCACTGCGCTTGCAACAGGCTGAGGCAATTCAGGATACCTTGCCAGAAAGTGAAAAAGAAGGCGGTATGCAGTTTCAAAGCTTTATAGCTGCTTTACAAAAAGTTGATATTCATGATGTTAGAATAATAAATAGGGGAGATATCCTTCCTTTCTGTGGTGGGATTGAGGTAGTCGATACGAAAGGGCATATGCCCGGCCACATCTCTTTATATGTCAAAAAGGACAAGACACTCATAGCTGGGGATGCCCTAGTGGTGGAAGACGAAGAGCTGTGTATGGCTATGCCACAATTTATTTTAAATGTACAAGATGCACAAGACTCTATTCGAAAACTTTTAAATTATGATATTAAAACAATAATTTGTTATCATGGCGGGCTATACAAATTTGATATACTAAACAGCTTGCAAACAGTAATAAAGAGCTTCACATAATGGTTATGATATACAGTCTGATTACAAAGAGTCCAATGTTGTGCATGTGAAACAAAAATACTAATTATTTTAATGTGTATATCTTTGTTTGCAAGGAGAGAAGAGAATGACTATGAAAAAAATAGCAATATTAGCCTTATCTGCATTTGTAATTTTTTCCATGTCCGCATGCAATGCCTCATCTAAGGCAGAGGCGTTCAGTGAGGAGAAGTTTTTAGAGGATATTACGCCTAATGTTGTTTGCCTTAATTCCTGTGTGCAGGAGATGTTTGGTGCAGAGGTTGGATCTGATGAAGATAGCTATTTAGCTGCTTATGAAAGCGAGAGTGCCTATGCTGATGGCATTGGTGATATTGCTCTGCTTTTTAAACCGGGAGAGGAGAGCAAATATGCGAATTATTTTATTGACCCTATAGGTTCCTATTATTATCCCGTAAAAAACTTCAAAACAAATACGGAGGTCAAGGACTATTTAAGAAAATATTTATCAGATGAAGTTATCGATCAATGGTTTTCAAACGACTTTTTGGAATATGAGGGACAGCTTTATTTAAGAAGGGGTTCAAGGGGCTACGGCGCGATGACATGTGATTTGGAAAGTCTGAAGTATGTAGAAGAAAAAGATGACAAACAATATGTCACTGTTGATTTTAAGCTCTTTGATGAGTTTGACCATACGGAAACATTGGAATTTTCAAAGGTTCATGATGTATGGATTATGACAAATGAAGTAGTACCTGCCGTTAACGAAACGATTGAAAACAGTGACAAAGAAATATCGGAAGAAACGGCTATACCCAAAAAGAAGGATGATTATTCGGGTTCGTATGTTGACAGGCAAGGAACCGAAGACATATATAGTGATTTGGATTTAACATATTTGGAAGATGAGTCATATCAAGCCACGATTGGTATCTTCCGTTTGGCACAATTAGATGGAGTTGCTAAGGTCGATGGAGAAACTCTTTCTTTTGAAGATGAAGTTTATAAGGTAAAAGGTATAATTATCGTACAAGACAATAAGGCAGTGTTAACCATTACAGAATCTGGTTTTGAATATATTAATCCAGGAGACGTTTTTGAGTTTTCTGAAAAACTATAGCAACATGGAATAAGATGCATATTTAATATCAGGAGTGATAGAACTTCCTAACAACCTAATGACGAAGTATCTGAGAGCAATGATATCAACGTATATAAATACGATATCATTGCTCTTTTTTCATATAAGAAAATCAATAAGCTTTGGTTTGGAAGGGGCTCCTGCTTGAACTAAGGCTTGTTTTTATGCTCAAAAATGAAAGGAATGTGAGAAAAATGCCAAGATTATTTATGTATGGAACAGAATTACAGGAGATGGAACAATTGATGATGCTTGTTCCTAGATTTTCGCCTAGGCAGAAAGGATTGATTGTGGTGGGAGAAACAACGGATGTACAAGTAGGAATTAAGAAGTGCCGTTCCTATGAAAAATGCAGCAAAGCTAATTGTGGAGGAGCCACTTCACCAATCTTATGAACTGCATGCTGGGAATGGGCAGGGTAACTTACAGAGAAATGATTATTGAATGCTTTTCTGAAATCAGCAATTTCTATTTTAGGAAAAGGCTTTCAGATTTAGTTGCAAGTTCTCCGGACGGCTGGTTTATCAGTGAAGCCCATGAGATAAGATTTGAAAATATTTGCGAAATACTAAGAATTCATAAAAAAGACAGAAATCCACGTTATCTTGCCACTCTCTTTCTGCTGACTGCAGATTGTAGGTTATGCAATCTTGCAAAAGAGCATATATATTCCAATCGTTTTGAATTTAAGCACATTCGTCTCAGTGGAATGACCACCAACAGCTATGCCCTGTATCTGGTGGCAAAAACCATCTATACCGGAAAAGAATACATAAAGCTGAATGAAATAGCAGATAAGTACTTGATTGATCATCAAACTTTTATGGCGATAATTCATGCAATTCTCATTGTAAAATATGGCGGTGAAATTTTGAGTTTTAAAATGTAATGAAAGCCTGATTTTACACTATGATGAACTTAATTTATTTTGTATAGGTTATCAAATCGGAAATCTGGCAATCCAAAACAAAGCAGATGCGAGTAAGAACATCTATATCCATTCTTTCAATATTTCCGTTGTACCACTTATCGGCTACCTCAAAACGAATATTAGCTAGTTTAGCAAGCTTGCTTCTGGTCAATTCTTTGCTGTCCATGACTTCTTTTACGTGAAAACTGATTTTTCCGTAATCTTTTATTTCAAAAATTGAGTTATTGTTCATATTCGTCACCTCTTTACAGCTATTCTATATGTAGTATTACATATTGACTATATACATATAAATAGATACTATATATATAGTATTAAAAGGAGGAGTAAAACTATGCAGAAAAAAGAAAACGCTTTATGTTTTAGCGGTCACAGAAGTGAAAGGCTTCCAAAAAGTAAAGAAAACCTTGAAAATTTGAAATTAAAAATAGGGGAGGAAGTCGACAGAGCGATTAAAAATGGAACAGACACCTTTTACTTCGGAGCGTGCTATGGATTCGATTTACTGTGTGCAGAAATTGTGCTCATGCGAAAACGAGTAGTACATATTGCAGAGCCAAAAGTAATAAAGCTCATTGCCGTAGTTCCCTACGAAGAACAGCCAAAAAATTGGAACGAAGTGAACCGAGAAATCTATTTCACAACCCTCGCTCAGTGTGATGAGGTCATTACCCTAAATGCAAAATATCATCAAGGTTGTTTTCACCATAGAAACCGATATATGGTGGACAATAGCAGTAAAATGATATGCTACTATGATGGTAGTAAAGGAGGGACAGCATACACAGTAAAATATGCAGAGAAAAACAAAGTGCAAATAATAAACCTATACGAATCCTAATAAATTCGAGTCACAAAGGTGACTCTTTTTTAATGCGAAAAACAGAATGGAGGAAAAAATGAGAATAACAATCCAGAATCCTGAAAATGAAAGAAAGGAAAGCCTTTGGTTTCCTTGGAAAGCTGAAGATTTTGAAAAAGTCTGCCTCAACTTAGAGATTGTGCCAAGTATAGAACCCAACTGCACCATTGTAGCTGTATCGGATGAAAGGCTATCAACTCTCATAAAAGATAAGATCTGCAATATTGATGAGCTGGACTACCTAATGAAACGATTGGACAGCTTTGATCGGGATGAGCTACAAATCTTCTACGCTATGGCATATGCAGAAAAAGCAGAAACTACGGCAGACCTCATCAATATTACCTTTAACACCCACTGTTACAGCCTTGTTGCCGATTTCAGCGACCTTGATGCAGTAGGCAAGAAAATGTACCTAACAGAACAAGGTGCGGTCAGCGAGAAAGAATTGCAAAGCTTTGACGGCAGGGTGTATTTTGAAAAACTGCTTGCTGAAAATACTAACTCAATGATTACGCCCTATGGAATTCTTTATCAAAATAAAAATCCCATACAGACAAATTATGACGGATTGTACTTTCCTCTGTATCATTGGCAAGATGAAATTGCGGAATTGGAAGTGGAAAAAGACGGTTATAGACAATTTCTCTACCTGCCTTGCACGCAAATGCAAATAGAATATGTCTTGCTGAGATTGGATGCAAATTCACTGTCGGAATGCAGTCTAGACCTTACAAG
>JAEZPX010000071.1 GCA_023413275.1 Bacillota bacterium
TGAGTCCTAGCGCCATAACTGTTGCCAATGCAGCAGCTATCCCTCTTTTCAACATAGATTTCCCTCCTAAATATTGAACAGTTTCCGGTTTTCTCTCCCCAAAAACAAAAAAAAAGCGTTTTTGGAATCATCTTTTGTTGTTCTTACTATGTAGTCCCGGCCGAGGATACAAGATGATTACTTCACAAAAAAACTTCTTTTCAAAACAATTAATCATCTTTTTCTATTATAAATATTCATTTTTTTGTAGTCAATCCGTAATAAAGACGAATAAAAGTCTCTAAAAGGGTACTTTCAAATCGTATTTTCATGATATTTTACTGAAATTTTAATCTTTAAACCATATTTATACTCTAATCTAATATTATTGCACAAAAATCAAGGTCTTATTTTGTAGACACACAATTTTATAATAGCTAATAAATGTCGTATTTATTAAAATAAATGTTTCATTTTTTGGATTTTTTTGGTTTTTTGAAGTAAACCCTTATTTTTTCGTGTTTTCGGGATAAAAAGTAGATTTTTTTTAGTTTCTGATGTATAATCTTTTATGGGGAAAAGATGAAAAAGAAGCAACATAATCATGAACGTGAGGATGGGGAACAATTGTGGAGGAGAAGAAAGCACAAACATTAGAAAGCAAAAAAAGTACATTGGCAAATCAAATTTACCAAGACCTAAAAAACAGCATCACAAAAAAAGGTTACTCGCCTGGGGAAAAATTGAATATTAAAGAATTGGCAAGAAGGTATAATGTGAGTGATACACCTGTAAAGCAGGCACTGCAGCGTTTAGCCGATGAAAAAATGGTAATCAACATACCCAATAAAGGCATGAGCGTGCGCGCGCTCACCCCTCATGAGCTAAACGACATCTTTGATATGCGTTTAATGATGGATACCTTTTTTACCAAGGATATTATTTCAACCTTGAACTATAATGACGCTTTGCGTCAGCAGTTGGTTGATAGCCTTGAAGAACAAAAAAGATTTGTACAGGCCAGTGAATCCTCCCTTCATCCAGAGAGATATTTTTCTATGGATATGGAATTTCACACCCTATATCTTACTGCGTCAGGAAATCAAAAGGCAGTTGATGTTTTTATCAATTTACAACCCTTTACTTACGCAACGGGTACATATCTAAATCAGCCCCATTATCGGGATTGCGAATGCGTAGCTGAGCATGAGGAAATTTTGAAAGCGGCCTTTGCCGGAGATTTGGATGAGTTAAACTGTGCAGTGAAAACCCATATTGAGAATTCCAGACGTGCTCTGCAGTTAATTTTCAAGGTAAATCAAATGGTTTTAGCCAATGAATAAAAAATTGTAGTAAAGCTACTGCTAGTAAAAAAACAAAAGGTCGTACAATAAGAGGTCTCTTATGTACGGCCTTTCTTCCTTATATATATGTTAATTTAATAACATAACATCAACCAACCAAAGGTATAACTTCTTTGGATATGCCGAACAAACTTGTTTGTTACGATTGTACAACATTCTTCAAATTTTGTTTCATTTCTTCTGTAGCCTTTTGAATATCCTCAGCGGCAAATATTGCTGAAACTACAGCAACGCCGTCGATACCAGTCCCCTCGAGCTCCATCACATTATGATTGCTGATTCCGCCAATAGCAACAACAGGAATCTCCACCGCCTCACAAATCACCTTTAGTTCCTCAAAGGTTACATCTGCAGCATCCAATTTTGTTGAGGTTTGAAACATGGCACCGACGCCCAAATAGTCAGCACCTCTGTCTTGGGCAAGCAGGGCTTCCTCAACAGTTCGGGTAGAAACACCAATGATCTTATCCTTACCCAGCTTTTGACGAACACTACCTGTCTCCATGTCGCTTTGTCCTACATGAACACCATCAGCATCTACGGCTAAAGCCACTTCAATATTATCATTAATTACAAAAGGAACGTTGTATTTTTTACAAACTTCCTTTACTTCCCTAGCCTGCTCCAGAAACTCCTCAAAAGAAGCATCCTTTTCCCGCAGCTGCACAAAGGTTGCTCCTCCCAGCAATGCTTTCTCCACATCGTCAGCAAGCCTTCTTTCATGTAACCATGCACGGTCCGTTACTGCATACAATAATAAACTCTTACTATCTAGTTTCAATTTTCATGCCCTCCTCTAGAATCTCATCAGTCAGATTACTCATTGCATCAATCATATAAGTACGATAGGTTGAGGTGCCATTCAATTCTGACTCATTTAATCTTCTCAATGCAATCTCACCACAAAGTCCCATTGCAGCCACCGCCGATGCTGCTGCATCCAATAAATGATCTGAATTTGCCACACAATATGCTGCTACCACACCGCTGAGCATACAACCAGTTCCCGTTATTTTGGACATCAAAGGATTTCCATTACGTATTGCATATGCCTTTTCGCCATCCGCAACTATATCAATTGCCCCTGTCATTGCAATCACCGCCCCTGTTTTCCCACTGAGCAGTTTTGCAAACTGGATCATTTCATTCAAATTCTCCTCTGTTACACGGTCTGCAATGTCCGCATCTACACCCTTCGTTGTACCCTCTTTACCCCAAAGCGCCTTTAGCTCTGAAACATTTCCCCGTATTACTGAAAACTGCACCTCATCCAAAAGGCGAATTGCCGTATCCGTACGTAATTTCGATGCGCCGGCACCTACAGGGTCCAACACAGTAACATGTCCCAGCTCATTGGCTCTTTTTCCCGCTAAAAGCATGGATTCAATGGTACGGGCGTTTAACGTTCCTATATTGATATTCAAACCACCGCAAATACTCGTAATTTCTTCCACTTCCCCTGCATCATCAGCCATAATAGGGGAACCGCCGCAAGCCAATAAAATATTGGCTACATCATTCACTGTGACATAATTTGTGATATTGTGTACCAGAGGCACAGTTTCTCTTACATTTTTGATTAAATTCTTCTCCATTGCTTTTCCTCCTTAAAACTCCATTGGATTTTCCGGCGGAACCCTTCGAAAATTGATTATGGTTTATTAATAACGGACAGCTCTTCCAACTCATTGTCTTGAAACAAAGCTATTATAAGTAGTAACAAAAGACATCGAGAATGGTAACGTTTCAAATGGAATCCGCAAAAAACATCTTACAAGGATAGCACTCTTTAGCCATTTTTCTTTTTGCTAGCACCTTAGATGTCCGTTAAAAAAGACACTCCCCATGGGAGTGTCTTCATAAACGAAGTATGTCCCTACGTTGGCATTATCCAAATCAGGTTCACGGTCGAAGTATCGGTACTTCCTCTCAGCCTGCCTACAAGCTCCCATTTTTTTATAATATCGGAATTACTTCCTATTTTTTAGAATATCACAGGGGTCACCTGATGTCAAACGCTTTGTTTTCCTCGTCGGTTCTTTACCATTTTTTTCTGTATTTTTTCAAAAGACTTTTCGCTTAGAATAGGCTCATGGGTATTTTTCACAACGACCCAGCTTTCCTTAGGAAGGACCATGGTTTTTTTCGATTTATAACTAATCTTTTGTTCTCTGCCTTGCACCATATGTCCAATATAAACAGGGTTTTTCAATATTTTTCGCACCGTTCCCCCGCCCCATTTCTTACAGACTTCTCTTCCTAAATCCAGACCTCTTTTTTGCTTTTCTTGGGAAGGTGTAGGAATATTTTCAAGAGTCAACTGTTCTGCTATTTTTTTGCAGGATAACCCAGACAGATACAGCTTAGCTATATTGCGCACCACACAGGCTTCCTCCTCCAGAATCACCAGATGATGGCGGTCGGCACCGTCCTTCTCGTAACCATAGGGTGCGTAATTCCCCAGGAACTGCCCCATTTCCATTTTTCTACGTAATACAGATCGAATATTCTCTGAAAGCTCCTCACAATACCATTCATTTACTAAGCTATTGATTTGCCTTGCCTTTTTATTCTCTTTTTTTGAAGTGTCCACCCCATCCACTACTGTAACAAAACGGATACCCCACAAAGGAAAACGTTCATGCAAATATATTTCCGCCGTAGCAGCACTACGGGTAAATCGTGATTGGGTCTTACAGAGGATTATCTCAAATTTTTTATCCTTTGCATCCTGAATTAAATGGCAAAAAGCCGGTCTATCCTCCCGTAAGCCTGAATAATCTTCATCCTCATAAATATCATAAATTTCCCACCCGTTTTTTTGGGCATAAGCTATAAGTAGTATCCGCTGGTTTCTAATGCTTTCGCTTTCTTCCCCTGTTCCATCTTCCACAGAGAGTCGGCAATATAAGGCTGCTTTGGGCATAACTCCGCCCCCTTACTCTTTCTTACTATCAATATATACCAAAGGGGTATTCATATATCCCAAAAATATGAGAAATGTCCTGGTTAAGGGCGGCTATAAGTGATACTGCCATTCGTACTAAATTATTAGAATATAACTCCAATACATCCACCAAAAACAGGTAAGTCTCATTTACTTATCAATTTGAAGCTAATAATAAAATACCCGCAGCAAAATGCTGCGGGAAGAAATTTTCTTATAGAGAAATATTTATTCTTTTTCAACTTTTTAATCCAAATCTTTAAAGATATACTTGTTACAGTTTGGACAGCAACTATCCTCGGCAATCTTCTTTCTGCTATTGAGTGACTTTTTACAATGGGGACATTTATAATACTTGGTTTCCAAAACAAACGTAAACACTGCCAAAGCCACCGCAAAAAAATAATTATGCAGAAACACAAAACTCATGGCAGCAACAGCTAATAATAGAATATAAATTTTCTGAAATTTTTTATAGTTTTCCAATAACTTCTGTCCCTTTTCAGATATTTTCACAAAAGTCCCCCCAATTTTGAATGTCTTTTCTCCTTTATTTTATCCCAACTTAGATTTAAAAGCAACACAAAAGATACGTGACTCATGTCACGGGTATCGCCTGTGGCAGTGGTATCCTTTCCAATGGCCGCTACAAGGGAATTGCACCGGAGGCTCATATTATTTCCTTAAAAATTCTTGACAGCAACGGCCAAGGCAGTTCCTCCCACG
>JAEZPX010000076.1 GCA_023413275.1 Bacillota bacterium
AATGATATTGGTGTTTTCATTAAATATGGCTGTATGAGAGAAGAAAAATTTTATGACAAGGTGAAGGATGCGTTGTTGTTCAAAACCACTGACGACGTATATGAAACCCTTCCTGAATATTTAGAAAAAAATAAAGAAAAGCATGAGAATAAGCTGTTCTTTGTTTCTGACGAAAATTTACAGGCACAGTATATCCGTTTGTTTAAAGAACAGGGTCTTGAAGCAGCGATTCTCTCTACACCCGTTGACAAGCCCTTTGTCTCCTTCTTGGAGTACAAAAACACCGGTGTCTCTATTCAGCGTATTGATGCAGACATTTCTGAAACCTTACAGAAAAAAGAGGATGCGGAAATCTCTGAGGCTAAAAAGCAAGCTGAAGAACATACGAATACACGAATGGAAGCTTTCTTCCGTGGGCTTTTGCATAATGATTCCATTAAAGTCAGTGTGGAAGATTTGAAAGCTGAAAGTGTTTCCGCCATGCTTCTTTTAAGTGAAAAATCCCGACGTATGCTGGAAATGATGGAGGCATATGGAAATGCCACTGAATTAAAAGCAATGTTTGCCGATGTGAAGCCAGAGGAAACCTTGGTTCTCAATCGCTCCAATGGTCTTGTTAAAAATCTTTTAGATATGAGTGAAAAAGAGGAGAAAAAAGAGGATGTTGAAATGCTTTCCCGCCATGTTTACGACTTGGCATTGATGAGCCATCGTCCCTTGACCTCTGAAGAAATGACAAGCTTTATTGATCGCAGTAATATTTTGTTAGAAAAACTGTCTTCCCTTGAAGCAGGAAAATAACCTATTAATTAAAAAGATAAACTCCCTAAAAAAACAATACAACTCATCAAGCACAGGAAAATTCCTCTACCACAATGACTTGTATTAGATAGTTTTGTTTTAGGGAGTTTTTGTTTAAATTCTTTTGCGATAACTCATTGGAATGAATAGATAATTATTACTATTTTTTTATCCATTCATCAAAATATCTAATAGTTTTTTTTGAAATACAAAATTGTTATATACATTGCATATTTTTTATCAATCATCATTAGCTCTTTTTGTAAAATAATGCCATTCTATATTTCTGCTCTTTCCCTCCACCTTTGAAGATGCTGAATTAAAGCGAAAAGTCACTTCAAAGTTGTAATACCACTTCCCCGAGGCGTATACTAATATAAAACAATACAATGTATTCCGAGGTGACCTATGACAAAAGAACTTTTCTTGCAGAAACTTATTCCCTCCTATGAGGCTTTTTTCGATATTCAATATAATGTTGCCCTTGGTTCCAGCCAATTTCCTGCTGTTGCCCAGTTTCACTCACGCTCCGAAAAATATGTCTTGGTGCGTTCCGCAAAGCTTTGGGCAACGGAAATGAACGAATATGCATACTTCGCCTTTTCTGATCTTCCGGATAAGGAAGGATTTGCTTCCTTAAAAAAAGAGGTCTTACAACTTGGCCTAGCACAAATAAAACCTCATAGTGAGCATATGTATTCCTATGTTACTTTAATTTTAATTTCTGATTTGTTACCTGATGAAATTATTGAGCAAATAAAAAAAACCAACTATCATAAAACCTATCTTTTTTCTTTTCATGGATGGATGTACCTTAGAATCGCTGCGGTAGACCTCAGCAACGGAAAGGTCTATTCTAATCACAGGGGAAAAGAACTCCTGCCGTTGCTGCAAAATATTTTATCTTAGGAAGCACTGATTTCAAATCAGGTGCATAATGGAAGAAAGATTTCATTAAAAAGCTCTGGTAGCAAAATAATTAGGCTTTTGACCAAATCAAAATGATATGATCTCTTACATATGCACCTAAGAAAATGAATCAACGTTTCCCCTAATCATCTATATTTTAATGCATTTCCTTGGAAAGGAGGATATTTATGAATTCATTGTTATTATTAATCATCTCCACTGCCGTACTTTTTATCGGCTACATTACATACGGCAGCTGGCTGGCAAAGCAGTGGGGGGTTGATCCCACAAAAGAAACACCCTCACACACACAGCAGGATGGTGTGGACTATGTCCCTGCAAAGGCTCCTGTATTAATGGGTCACCATTTTGCATCCATTGCAGGTGCAGGTCCAATCAATGGCCCCATTCAGGCTGCTATTTTTGGTTGGCTTCCTGTATTGCTCTGGATTCTCATCGGCGGTATTTTCTTTGGTGCTGTTCAAGATTTTTCTTCTATTTTTGCATCAATCCGCCACAAAGGCAAATCCATTGGTCATGTCATTGAACAAAATGTCGGGGCAAAAGCAAAGAAACTATTCTTAGTTTTTGCTTATCTCACATTGCTTCTGGTTGTTGCTGCTTTTGCAAGTATCGTTGTAGGAACTTTTAACGGCTTTACACCGGAGGGTGACATTGTTCCCGCAAATGGCTCTACTGCAACAATTTCGGTATTATTCATCATTATTGCAATTATTTTCGGTGCTCTGGTCTATCGTAAAAATGCACCGCTTAGTGTAGCGACTATAGTGGGTATCATTGCCATCATCGCATGTATTGCCATTGGTTTAAATTTCCCCATTTACTTATCTGCAACTACATGGTTAATTCTAATTTTAATTTACATTTTTATTGCCTCTGTTACGCCGGTTTGGATTTTGCTCCAACCCAGAGATTATCTAAATTCATTCCTTCTATATGGTATGATGATTGCAGCTGTTATTGGCATTATCGGCAGTCACCCTGCCATGGCGCTGCCTGCCTTCACAGGTTTCCAGGGGATCAACGGAAACAGCTCCTTGTTCCCCATGCTCTTTATCACCGTTGCCTGCGGTGCAATTTCCGGCTTCCATAGCTTGGTTGGCTCTGGTACAACTTCCAAACAACTGAATTCTGAGAAAGATGCCAAAATTATCGGCTTCGGCGGCATGTTAATCGAGTGTGCTTTGGCTGTCATTTCCTTAATTGCAGTGGGTATTCTTTTTGCTGATGGTGCAATGCCCAATGGTACACCTACCCAGGTTTTTGCCACAGGTATTGCATCCATGATCGCTGCTATCGGTTTGGAATCCGCTTATAATGTGGCATATGCTATCATTATTTTGGCTGTATCCGCCTTCTGCCTAACCTCATTGGATACAGCAACAAGACTAGCAAGATATATGTTCCAAGAATTCTTTATTCCCGAAGGAACCGATCCAAAAACATTAACAGGTTTTAAAAAGGTTTGTGCAAATCCATATTTTGCGACCCTTGTTACCGTTATTATCGGTGGAATTATGGCTGCTGGCGGTTATGCTAAAATTTGGCCATTATTCGGTTCAGCCAATCAGCTCTTAGCGGCACTAGCCCTTTTAGCTGCAGCTGCTTGGTTAGGCAATATTGGTAAAAACAATAAAATGTTTATTTTGCCAATGATTTTCATGCTTATTGCAACATTAAGCGCATTGGTAATTACGTTAATAAAAAACGTCAATGCCTTTTCTGCTGGGACTGCAACTCTTTCCACAGAAGGATTGCAAATCCTATTCATCGTTTTATTGATTGCTCTGGCAATTGATTTGGCAATTGAAGGATGCCGAGTTATTTTCGGCAAAAAGAAAACTGCATAAATTGCTTTTATGCTATAAAATATAGATGATAAAAGACCCGTACATTCACGGGTCTTCTTTTTATGTCATTATCATTTAATTTCTAATTCTACAGGACAATGGTCTGATCCCATGATCTGACTATGAATCTTTGCATCCACAAGCTTCTCTTTCAGCCTTTCAGAAACAACATAATAGTCAATGCGCCAACCCGCATTGTTTTTCCTTGCATTAAAACGGTAGCTCCACCATGAATAAATACCCGTTGCATCGGGATAAAAAAAACGATATGTATCAACAAAACCGGCATTTAGCAGTTGTGTAAACTTCCCTCTTTCCTCGTCTGTAAACCCTGCACTGCGTCTGTTGGAAGATGGATTTTTCAGGTCTATTTCATTATGGGCAACATTTAAATCACCACAAATAATCACAGGCTTCTTTTGGTCCAATTCGGAAACATACCCACGAAAAGCATCCTCCCACGCCATACGGTAATCAAGCCTTGCATTTTCCTGCTGTGAGTTGGGTGTATATACGGTAATATGATAAAACTCCTCAAACTCCAGTGTGATTACTCTTCCTTCGGTATCATGAGCATCATGCCCCAACCCATAGGTTACAGATAAGGGCTCATTTTTTGTAAATACAGCAACTCCGGAATATCCCTTTTTCTGAGCATAATTCCAATACTGAAAATACCCTTCGGTCTCCAATTCTATCTGCCCCCCTTGCAACTTCGTTTCCTGCAAAGAGAAAATATCTGCATCCACTTCTTTGAAATATTCCATAAAGCCTTTGCCAACTGCGGCACGCAAGCCATTCACATTCCATGAAATCATCTTCATTGAAACACACTCCCTTTCAATTTACGAACCAAGTCTATCTTTTTCAATCTACATTTTTTGATGCCTTTTGACACACTTTAATTCTAACATAGTTAGAAGTTTTTTTTCAACAAATTAAAATGGTAAAACCATACCTTCCACCAAAATAATACTTTTGTTTGTTTTGCATATCCTTTGACTTGTATCTTGTCTTAATTTCAACTAAAATCAGTATAGATTGAAAGGAGTGGGCTTTATGAACATACAGATTTATGGGTCACAAAAAAACTTTGACACAAAAAAAGCAGAACGCTATTTTAAGGAGAGAAAAATACCTTACCAATATATTAATATTCACGAATTTGGAATGAGTAAAAGCGTTTTTGAAGCTGCAAAGAGAAGTATTCCACTGGAGAATATGATTGACCGAAAAGCAAAAGCATATCAAACCTTGTTTATGGATTATATTGATGAAAGCAAACGGGAGGGTACCTTGCTGGAAAACCCTATTCTTTTTATGACTCCCATTGTGAGAAACGGAAAGGATTTTACATTAGGCTACTGCCCCGATGTATGGAAAGCATGGAATTAAAAAGGAGGTGAAGCTGATGCGTATCGGTCTGGCTCAAATAGACATGGGCTTTGAACAAAAACAATATGCAAGATCACTTTGCCAGGAAATAATTCTTACTGGTGCAAAAGAGAACGTAGATTTTATGGTATTCCCCGAAATGACCTTAACAGGTTTCACCGTAAACACAAAGGAATTGGGTGAAGCCATAGAAAATAGTGAGACCATTCATTTTTTTAAGCAGCAGGCCATCTTGCATCACATGGCAATCTGTTTTGGACTGCCAATTGTAGATTCTGAAAAAGCCCAAAATCATTGCATAATCTTATCTGCATCAGGGGAAATGATAGCAGATTATGCAAAAATCCATCCCTTTTCCTTCGGAACTGAGAAGGAATTCTATGCTGGAGGAACCACGCTGTCTTCCTGCGTAATAAAAGATTTTACCTTGTCCCCCTTCATCTGCTATGACTTGCGGTTTCCTGAAATTTTTCAAATTGCCTCTAAAAATAGCACCTTGCTAGTGGTTATTGCCAATTGGCCTATTTCCCGCAAAGAAGATTGGTCAATTCTTTTAAAAGCAAGAGCCATAGAAAACCAAGCCTTTGTTGTAGGTGTAAATCGGGCGGGCACCGGCGGTGGCCTTACCTATTTCGGCGATAGCATGGTAATCTCTCCTCGTGGGAAAATCCTTGCCAAAGCAAAAGATGGCACCTCTCTCACAACCTTTGATATTTCTTGTGATGAAGTCCTTCAATGCAGAAATAAATTCCCTTTAAAATCAGACCGACGGCCTGAGCTTTACCAACAGCTTACGATAAACAGAGATGGAGAAAGGAGTACCTTATGATTCGTGTATTATTTATATGCCACGGAAATATCTGTCGTTCCCCTATGGCAGAATTTCTTTTTCAAGATATGCTGATAAAAAAAGGGCTGTATCAAAAGTTTTATATTGCTTCCGCCGCCACCAGTCGAGAAGAAATTGGCAATACTGTGTATCCCCCTGCAAAGAAAAAGCTGAATTCTTTGGGAATAGATTGCAGCAAAAAGACAGCACGGCAAGTAACCAAACAGGACTATGTTGATTTTGATTATCTGCTGGTCATGGAGGCCTATAACACCAAAAATTTAATGAGAATTTTACAGGATGACCCTCAAAAGAAAGTATATCGTCTTTTAGATTTTTCACAAAATCCCAGAGATATTGCTGATCCTTGGTATTCAGGAAATTTTGATATTACCCATACGGATATTATGGAAGGACTGGAAGGATTCCTTGTATTTGCTTTGAGCAATGAAAATAATTGCAAATGAAATAGCCTTTTACCTATCATATAGAGTCTATCATTTCCACAACAGCATTCATAGCACCCTCAATAAAAAAACCATCAAGGAAATATAGGAGGCTAGCGGCTTTTGGTCCGTTTGCCTCCTTTTATTATCTAAAGAACTATACCAAACTCTTATTTAGAAATAAAAAATGGCACCTCTAAATATTTCATTATTTCTCCCCCATTGCTGTCTTCATCGCCCTTACAAATTCAGAAACAGGCTCTATGCATTCCCTTCCATAAGTACCCACAATGTTTACAATTGCACTGCCCACAATAACACCATCGGCGATCTTGCTCATTTGTGCGGCAGTTTCAGGGTTTGAAATGCCAAAGCCAATGGCGCAGGGGATACTCTTGGTCTTTTTCACCCTTGCCACCATTGCTCCCACATCTGTTGTAATCTCGTGTCTGGTTCCTGTTACACCCAAGGACGAAACGCAATACACAAAGCCCTCTGCCTCCAACGCAATTTTACTGATTCTTTCCTGAGAAGTAGGAGCAATCAAAGAAATCAGCTTAACCCCGTATTCATGAAATTTATCATGCATTTCTCCCTTCTCCTCAAAAGGAATATCCGGAAGTATAACACAACAAATGCCACAATCTCTGCATTTTAAAAGAAATCTATCTAAGCCATAGGTAAACAAAAGATTGGCATAAGTCATAAAGGCGAGAGGGACAGCTGATTTTTCTCGAATTTTCCTCACCATCCCGAAGATACTGTCTGTTGTTACACCACCCATTAACGCCCTTTCACTTGCCTCTTGAATCACCAAACCTTCTGCAACGGGGTCTGAGAAAGGAATCCCCAGTTCAATCAAATCAGCCCCTGCCTCCTCCATAGCATAAACCAGCTTCTCTGTTGTTTCCAAATCAGGGTCGCCGCAAGTGATAAAGGGAATAAATGCTTTTCCTTTGGAAAATGCCTTTTCTATGTAATCTTGCGCTGTCATTTTATTCATAGATTTCAACCCCCTTATATCTTGCAATCGCCGCCACATCTTTGTCTCCTCGTCCTGAAACATTCACAACAATAATTTGATCTTTTCCCATGGTGGGTGCCAGCTTCATTGCATAGGAAATTGCATGGGCACTCTCAATTGCAGGAATGATTCCTTCTGTTCTTGAAAGATATTCAAAGGCCTCCACCGCCTCATTATCGGTAACAGGTACATATTCCCCTCTGCCCGAATCTCTTAAATAGGCATGCTCAGGTCCAATCCCTGGGTAGTCCAGTCCAGCCGAAATGGAATACACAGGAGCAATCTGCCCATATTCATCCTGACAGAAATAAGACTTCATGCCATGAAAAATACCCACACTTCCTGTAGCCATGGTTGCCGCCGTATCCTTTGTGTCAACACCTCTACCCGCCGCTTCACAGCCAATGAGTCGCACCTCTTTATCCTCAATAAAGTTGTAAAATGCCCCCATGGCATTGCTTCCGCCACCAACACAGGCAAGAACAGCATCAGGCAGTCTGCCTTCCATCTCCAGAATCTGCTCCTTGATTTCCTTGCTGATTACCGCCTGAAAATCCCGCACAATCAACGGAAAAGGATGGGGGCCCATAACCGAACCCAAAACATAATGAGTATCATCAATTCTTTGTGTCCACTCCCGAAAGGTTTCATTTACCGCATCCTTCAGGGTCATAGTTCCGCTGGTAACAGAATGCACCTTGGCTCCCAAAAGCTCCATACGATAAACATTTAAGGCTTGACGGTCAGTATCATGCTTTCCCATATAAATTTCGCATTCCAACCCCATCAGTGCTGCGGCTGTTGCCGTTGCAACACCATGCTGCCCCGCACCTGTTTCCGCAATCACTCTTGTTTTCCCCATTTTCTTTGCCAACAGTACCTGCCCTAAAACGTTATTGATTTTGTGAGAACCAGTATGGTTTAGATCCTCTCGCTTCAAATAAATCTTTGCTCCACCAAGCTTTTCTGTCATATGCTTTGCATAATAAAGATTTGATGGACGTCCTGCAAAGTTATTCAATAAGTCCTCCAGCTCTGCCACAAATTCAGGATCACCCTTATATTTGTTATAGGCCTCTTCCAGCTCAATCACTGCGTTCATTAAGGTTTCAGGAATAAACTGTCCACCAAACTCTCCAAACCTGCCTTTTTTCTCTTTCATAAAATCAATCCTTCCTCTTATAGTAGCTTTGCAAGGGCTACCACCCCCATAAATTTTTTATCATCTTTATATCCATTTGTTTCACAACCACTGCTCACATCAAAGGCAAAAGGCTTGCAGGTTCTTGCCGCCTTGCCCATATTACTGGCATTTAATCCTCCTGCTAGGAAATATGGTTTTTTGATAGGTGGAATCACCCGATGGTCAAAAGTTTCTCCGCTACCACCGTAATTGTACTCTCGGTAAGTATCTAATAATAAATAATCACAAGGGAGTTTTTCCGCCGTCAAAATTTCTCCTGCATTTTTTACCCGCACCGCCTTTATAATGGGCTTTTTCACAACCTCTTTCAACCCATGGATATAATTCTCATCCTCATCTCCATGAAGCTGAATCATATCAATAACTCCTTGGGAGCAAAGGCTTGCAATCAGAGTAATCTCCTCATTTACAAATACGCCAACTGTACTGATACCCAAATCCAGCTTACCTTTTAGTTCAGCAGCTTTTTCAGGGCTAACATATCTAGCACTTGGTGGATAAAATACAAATCCAATGAAATTAGGCTTATATGTGTTTGCCATAACAATATCTTCTTCTCGGCTCAATCCGCAAATTTTAATATTCATAATTCTCCTTTCAGAGCTTCCAGCCCTTTCTTTTTATTTTTCGCCCGCATCAGTGTTTCCCCAATCAAAACGGCGTCCAGTCCTGCCTCTCTAATTTTAACAATATCCTCTGCGGTGTGAATTCCGCTTTCTCCAATAGAGATTACATCCTTTGGGATATACTTTTTCAATCGAATACAATTTTGAATATCCACAGTGAAATCCTTTAAATTTCTGTTATTCACACCAATGATTCTTGCCCCCGCCATTACTGCCGAGGCAATCTCTGTTTCATCATGGGCCTCCACAAGGGCACTCAAACCCAAACTGTCGCAGACTTTAATATATTGCTTTAGAATATCAGTTTCCAGCAAAGCACAAATCAATAATACTGCCGATGCCCCCAAGGCTTTTGCCTGATAAATCATATACTCATCCACCGTGAAATCCTTTCGCAAAAGAGGAACTTTCACCTGTTTACTGATCTCTGTCAAATACTCATCTCGCCCCAAAAATTTTGTAGGCTCAGTCAAAATAGAAATACAATCTGCTCCCGCCTGTTCATACTCCTTTGCAATTTCCACATAAGGAAAGTCCTGTGCAATAATGCTTTTGGAGGGGCTGGCTTTTTTCACCTCACAAATAAAAGCAAGACCCTCTTTTTGCAAGGCTTTCTCAAAGGCAAAGGGGGAATTTGTTCTATTGCTTTCAGCAAGTTCCTTCATTTCTTCCAAAGAAAGCCTTTTTTTCTGCTCTTCTACACGTTTTCGTGCACTGTTCGCTAACTCATCCAGAATCATATTCTTCCTCCAATCATCGGTTCGTAGCTTGAATAAAGGCTTCCAGCTTTTCCATTGCCTTGCCACTGTCCAAAATTTCCTTTGCAATATGGATTCCCTCTTGAATGGTATGACATCTTTCTGCAATATAGAGGGAAACCCCTGCATTCAAAAGCACCACATCCCGCTTCGCCCTCTGCTCCTTCCCAGATAGAATATCCAAGGCTATTTTCTTATTTTCCGCAGGATCTCCACCTACAAGCTCTGATGGTTCACAATAAGAAAATCCATAATCCTCTGGATCAATCACACGATTTTTCAATTTCCCGTTTCGTATCTCACAAGCTGTTGTTGTGGTTGTCATGGTGATTTCATCCAAACCGTCATCACCACAAACCACCATTCCTGCCTTAACCCCCAAATTCAACATAACTTGAGCAAGGGGACGAACCAGTTCCTTATCATAAACCCCCATGAGCTCCATATTTGCCCCTGCGGGATTTGCAAGGGGGCCTAGGATATTAAAGATCGTTCTCACCCCCAAGCTTTTTCTCACAGGTGCCACAAATTTCATAGAAGGGTGGTACTTCTGTGCAAACATGAAACAGATATTATTTTCTTCAAGGCATTTGGTCATGACCTCTGTTTCAGGAGAAATATTTACACCTAAGCTCTCCAAAATATCTGCCGCTCCGCATTTGCTGGAAACACTTCTGTTCCCATGCTTTGCAACAGGTATACCCGCCGCTGAAATCACAAAAGCGGAAACGGTAGAAATATTAAAGGTAAACGCTTCATCCCCGCCTGTACCCACAATTTCTAGAACATCCTTATCGTGGAGCAGTCTGGTGCAGGCCTTGCGCATTCCCTTTGCACTTGCAGTAATCTCGTCTATGGTTTCTCCCTTCATACGAAGGGCTGTCAAATATGCCGCCATTTCCGCTTCCGAAGCATTCCCCGACATAATTTCATTCATGACCTCTTCCGCCATCTCTGTTGAAATATTGTGTTTTTCCATGGCCAGTTTGATTGCTTCCTTAATCATTAAAACTCACCTCCGATTTTAATTCTAAAAAGTTCTTCATAATTTCACTGCCGTACTGAGATAAAATGGACTCTGGGTGGAACTGCAAACCATAAATATGCTTACCCTTCACCTTTACTGCCATGACCTCCCCCTCTGCCTCCCCAAGAATCTCCAGGGTTTCAGGTATTGTGTTCCGTTGCGCCACAAGAGAATGGTATCTTGCCGCTTTTATTTGACTTGGTAAATCCTTAAAAATAGGTGCAGAATTGTCTATTTCAATTTCACTTTGCTTACCATGCATCAGCCTGTTTGCATGAACAATTTTTGCACCATAAACCTCACAAATTGCCTGATGCCCTAAACACACACCTAAAATTTTATACCGATTCCCGAGCCTTTGAATCACCCCTTCACTGATTCCCGCTTCATGGGGGTAGCAAGGTCCAGGGGAAATAATAATGCTGTCAGGTTGTAGGTCGTCAATCTCCTCAGGAGTGATACTGTCATTTCTAAACACCCTTATATCATCATCAAACTGATATGCTAGCTGTACCAGATTGTATGTAAAGCTATCAAAATTATCAATTACCACTATCATAGATCATTTGCCTCCCTTGCGTTTATAATGGCGTTGATGACTGCCTTAGCTTTGTTCTCACTCTCTAAATATTCCAATTCACCCACGCTATCAGCCACAATGCCGCCCCCTGCCTGAACAAAAACCTTGTTGTTTTTCTTTACTGCCATACGAATAGCAATGCAAGTATCTAAATTCCCCGTAAAATCAATGTATCCCAACGCCCCACCGTAAACACCTCGGGGACAGCGTTCTGTTTCTTCAATAATCTGGCAAGCTCTCACCTTTGGTGCCCCAGAGAGGGTTCCTGCGGGAAGAATTGCCTTAACTGCATCATAAGCATCTAGCCCCTCTTTCAGTTCTCCATTCACTTCAGAACAAATGTGCATAATTTTTGAATATTTTATAACCTTCATATATTCAGCAACAGAAACTGTTAGAGGCTTTGCTATCCTGCCTATATCGTTCCTAGCCAAATCCACCAGCATATTGTGCTCAGAAAGCTCCTTTTCATCTGCCATCAACTCTTTTTCAAAAGCTGTATCCTCTTCCTCTGTCAACCCCCTTGGTCTCGACCCAGCAATGGGGAAGGTGGAAAGCCTTCCATCCCGAAGCTTTACAAGGGTCTCTGGGGAGGCAGAAAGTATCTGGGTGTTATCACATTGCATGAATACCATGTATGGTGATGGGTTAGTAGTTCGAAGTACCCGATAGGCATTGAGCAAGCTGTCGTTGTAATCCGTTTCAAATCTCCTTGAAATAACGGCCTGAAAAATATCCCCATTGTAGATATATTTTTTCACTCGCTCTACCCCTTGGCAAAATTCCTCTTTTGTGAAATTGCAAGTAAAATGGGGCTGGCTCTTGGTGGTCTCTCTTTCTGCCCCCATCTGATTTGTGATAAATGCTGAAAGACTTTCAATCTCTGATACTGCCTCACCGTAGTTTTCTAAAACGTGGTCTGTTTTCATGTTCACGATAATTTGTATTTTTTGCTTCAAATGGTCATAGGCAATCACTTTATCAAAAAGCATAAAATCATAATCGTCCATTTCATCTTTGGAAATATCCAATGTCGGTTCACAATAACCAATCATAGAATAGGCGAAATATCCAACCAACCCCCCTGTAAAAGGAGGCATATCAGGCAGTTTTGGCGCTTTATATTGATTCATTAGCTTCCTAAGTGCCTCAAAAGGCTCCTCTCGAATTTGTTTTTCCTCTCCATTTTCTTCTAGGGTTATCTCGCCATTCTTGCAGGTAATACGCATAATTGGGTTAAACCCCAGAAAGGAGTATCTACCCCACTTTTCGCCGCCCTCTATACTTTCCAGAAGAAAAAATCGGTGATGTTGCTTGGAAATTCTTCTTAACAGAGAAATTGGTGTGATGACATCAGCGTAAATCTCCTTGGCAATGGGTATCATGTCATATTTTTCAGCCAGCTTGCTAATGGTTTCTGCGTTTGGTTTCATGGTCATAATGGCGCTCCTTTCAATTTTTGGTAATAAAAAAAGCCTTTGCCCCTTAACCAAGGGACAAAAGCTTATAGCCTCTGCGATACCACCCAAATTACCTGTATCAAAAAAATACAGATCACTCATTTTATGTACAAACATACACACCCTACTGATAACGGACAGGGTTCCCGTCGGACATTACTTTCGCCTAAGCGATTTCTTTCCGCCCTCACAAGTCCATTCGGAACAACAACACTGCCGCTTCACACCAACCAGCGACTCTCTGAAAGTGATTTGTTATGCCTACTCTTCTTGTTCTACGGTTTCAATTTTTGCTAATTGTAGCACTTGTATTTTTTTCTGTCAAGTATTTCATTCAATAATATTTAGTTATATTTAAAAATATACTCAAATCTTTTAATAAAATAATTTCATTTTTCATCATCTAAATTTTCATTTTCACATAGTAATAACAAATGCTTATGAAAGGTAAAACCCTGCAACCTTTAGCATTGTTTAGTAATATAAAAAGGCTGTGCCGTTCCTTGGCACAACCCTTTTGCTTCTTCAATTTATGTTTCAAACAAATATTTCACCCTTCAAATACAGAATGGCACCACCACGAATACGTACCCGTTCTCCTGCATTCTTGCAGTGCAATACACCACCCCTTTGGGAAACTTGCTTTGCAATCATCTCTTCCTTACCCAATTTCTTCGCCCAATAAGGAATCAAGGTGCTGTGGGCAGAACCTGTAACTGGGTCTTCGTCGATTCCTGCTTTTGGAACAAAGCATCTGGAAACAAAGTCAAATTCTGTACCCTTAGCTGTTGCCACCAAAAGCATACCTTCCTCTAACTTTACTACTTTATCAAAGTCTGGATTTAATTCTACTACA